>NZ_JACASJ010000044.1:0-38211 GCF_013391025.1 Enterobacter sp. SECR19-1250
CCTATCTCTTATCTGGAGATACAGCTACTGTCCGGTGTTTCAGGGGGCTACATCAGGAAGTTGAATACTTCAATATGTATCTTGAAGGGGTAAAGGTAGTGTCTGTATGCCCCGTCATGCACGATGTGAAAGATCCTACGACTGAAAAGCACAACCATCTTGAAAGCATATCTTTGCGTTATGAACGCATAACCTGGAAGCACTGCGACGGCAATATTATTTTTACTGATTCTTGGGCAGACAGATGATCCGTTGCTATTTTCATATGAATAATGGGCAGCTATCGTCACTAAGTTGTCCTGGTGTGGGTTTTTTCGCCGCCTATTCAGGCAATAAAGGGAAGCACAGAAACAACCCAGATTCTATAGCAATCGCCAAAAGGGGGCCTCTTCCTCCGGGTAATTATTACATTGTTGTAAGATCTCGGGGTAATCTTAAAAACCGTACCAGCAATTGGATGAAATCAATTCGAAGCGGATCGGACCGTGACTTATGGTTTGCACTCTTGCGTGAAGATGAACGGATTGATGACACTACTTTTATAAATAAAGTTGAGCGAGGATCATTTCGTCTACACCCGGCAGGAAGCAGTGGCAACAGTGATGGGTGTATAACGCTTGTCTCTCTCAATGATTATATGGTGCTTTGGAGAGCGCTTGTCAGAACCCCATCAACGATGATCACCCCTCAACTACGTGCATTTGACACTATACAGGTCTACTGATGAAACCCGTTCACTCAGTGCTTATCTGGCTTGCCGAATTGAGCTTCTTAAGCATTCTTTACTGTATATTCTGTTACTTCACGCCTGATTTGGAGCTATATGACTGGTATGTAGAAAAGTATGGGTTTGTTATCGAAGAGGATTTTCTGGATTACTACACATTAATTCTCTATTTGATAGCGATTGCAGTCACTACTGCATGTATATGGCTGATCGCCATCATACGAACAAAGAGATATTGATTAGCGCATTGTGAAAGAAATAAAAAAACCGCCTTAAGGGGCGGTTTCACGACACTGCTTATTGCTTTGATTATTCTTTGTTTCCCATGGTACCCGGAGTGGGACTTGAACCCACACAGCGCGAACGCCGAGGGATTTTAAATTGGTTGTTAAAGTCAATAAAATCAATCAATTAAAAAAATATTCCGAACATAGGCCAAAATATCGCCCCCTTAAATACATGCACTTACAGCCTCTCAGTTACCAATCTTCGGAATGATTAGTGAATAAAAATGCTTTATTCCGTAGCCCGGTACCATGCCTGCCAGCGATAGATGTTTGTCCGCAACTCACGCACACATTCCGTTGTCTGGGTATCTGCCTGCAGGTCCTCGTCGCTGTCCCGTCCGGCATTACTTGCTTTGCAGGGCGGGCTCATCAAATCCTGGGATATTGTTGGCCGCGTCGATTGCTCGCTGCCGCAGCTGCACAGCGTGATCGTCAAAATCGCACTTAACATGATTCGGGTCGTTGACATATTTCACCACGTCTCGGTATATGGTCCGGTAAATTACCTTTCCCTCTGCGCTGGCCGCTGCCGCTTTCTGCTCCCCGGTGGCGACTGCTTTCTCAGCCTTTTTTTTCTTTGCTATATGCTCGCTGTTTACCTTATCGCTGTGTGCATACCAGCCTTTCAGGTAACCGGCATAATACGTACCAGCAACGAGCGCCAGCAGAACGGTCAGCGATAGCAGCTTTGATTTAATGGTCACTGGTCTATCCCCCAGCATGTCAGTGCGCTTTCCTGATCCCGGCGCTCAACCTGACCATAGCAGCCATTCTTCTGGCCTTTGGTCAGTCGGCAGTCGCGGCCACCGTCTTTAATCCACCAGCGGATAGCTTCGCATGCACCTTTGCGGTCACCAGCATTGATGCGCTTATAAAACGTCGAGGGGAAGCATTTACCGGGGCCAATGTTGTACGGGCAGAAGGATGCAATACCCGCTTTCTGCGGTTCGGTTAGCGGAACCTTGATATTGCGCTCAACCCAGGTCAGCGCTTTGTTGCGTTCGATGGCGTTAACCTGGTCGCATTTCGTCTGCGTTAGCTTCATGCCCTGCACCACCGGTTTACCATCCACCATTGTGGCGCCACGGCAAATCGTCCAGATGCCGCCCCCGTCTTTGTACGCAGTTAAACTGTTGCCCTCTTTCTCATTCAGGAACTGATCGAGGATTTGAGGGGCAGAAGCGCCAGCAAGAATCAGCCCCAAAACAGCTGCACTGAGCTTAGTTTTGCTGGTAGCCATTGTCTCGAGCCTCTTTTCGACGGTCATCTTTAATTTTGAAATAGAGATTTGTCAGGTAGGTGAGCAGACCCAATAAGAGACTGCCGAGTACCCCAATAGCAGCCCACTGGCTTGGACTAACTTTATCGAGGAGTTGCAGCAGCCAGTAACCAAAGCTGCCAATAGATGTGCCGTACGACAGCCCCGCCGCCGCGTCTGAAAGGTTGTTCATCCTCATACCTTACCCCCAGAGGGAATTTTGTTTAGTTCGGCGAGGGTAAGGTTGATTTGCGGTCGGAATCCCGACTATATGGATGGAAGAAGTCGATTAGGCCGCGAACAAGTGCTAAACTATTTATCTTGATATATTTTAGGCTAAATAGCTGCGCGGAATAGTAGATCACTGAAAGGGAACTCAGCCCGGATTGTGCGATCTGATCAATCGCCAAACCAACCAAAATCACCAACCGGACTGAGCGATGCCGATCATAGTACCAATACCCCGTGGCGAACGACGCCTGATGCAGAAAGCTATTCATAAAACGCGTGATAAAAATCATGCCCGCAGACTCACGGCCATGCTGATGCTTCATCGGGGTGAACGGGTCAGCGATGTTGCCAGAACTCTCTGTTGTGCCCGTTCATCCGTTGGTCGCTGGATTAACTGGTTTACGCACTCAGGTATTGAAGGCCTGAAATCCTTACCCGCAGGGCGCTCCCGACGCTGGCCTTTTGAACATATCTGCACCCTGTTACGTGAGCTGATAAAGCATTCTCCCGGCGATTTTGGTTATCAACGTTCACGCTGGAGCACCGAATTACTGGCAATAAAAATCAATGAGATAACCGGTTGCCAGTTACATGCAGGAACCGTTCGCCGCTGGTTGCCATCTGCGGGGCTTGTATGGCGCAGGGCCGCGCCAACTCTGCGTATCCGTGACCCACATAAAGATGAAAAGATGGCGGTAATCCACAAAGCGCTGGATGAATGCAGCGCAGAGCATCCGGTATTTTATGAAGATGAAGTGGATATCCACCTTAATCCTAAAATCGGTGCGGACTGGCAGTTGCGCGGACAGCAGAAACGGGTAGTGACGCCGGGGCAGAACGAAAAATACTATCTGGCCGGCGCACTGCACAGTGGCACGGGTAAAGTCAGCTACGTGGGCGGCAACAGCAAAAGTTCAGCGCTGTTTATCGCTCTGCTGAAGCACCTGAAAGCCACTTACCGGCGGGCGAAAACAATCACGCTGATCGTTGATAACTACATTATCCATAAAAGCCGCGAAACACAGCGCTGGTTGAAAGCAAATCCCAAGTTCAGGGTAATTTACCAGCCGGTTTACTCGCCGTGGGTGAATCATGTGGAACGGCTATGGCAGGCACTTCATGACACGATAACCCGTAATCATCAGTGCCGCTCAATGTGGCAGTTACTGAAAAAGGTCCGCCATTTTATGGAAACCGCCAGCCCATTCCCCGGAGGAAAACATGGTCAGGCAAAAGTGTAGCGGTATTAGGCGCAGCTATTTAGAAATATGAATAAAGAAATTAAAGCTTTAACAGGGATTAGAGGCGTATTTGCTGTATATGTTATGTTTTACCACATTAATCCAATGGGGTGGACTTCAGATTTTATAAGAAATGGATACTTAGCTGTTGATCTCTTCTTTGTTCTAAGTGGATTTATAATGTGCTACGTCTACAAAGAAAAATTCATCAACAAGGTGGGTGAGAATGATTATATGAAGTTTTTATATAATAGATTCACCAGGATTTATCCTCTTTACTTCTTTGCGGTAAGCATGGTTTTCATATTTTTCACAAGCAAAACTGACCAGGCTCGTTCTTTTTACACCTACATTTGTAACATTATGTTTGCACAATCTGTAACAGGCAATGGGATTATTGAACCGGCGTGGTCTTTATCAACAGAAGTGATTGCATATTTGCTTTTCCCGTTCATTTTATCTCTGTCATTTAAATATAAACAGGTTTACGCGGCATTGGTTTATGCATCACTATGCGCCCTATGTTTTATATCTTTAAAATCGGCAAAAATAGATATTTATGATGGTCCATTAGCTATTGTTAGATGCCTTAGTGAATACGTTATTGGGGTGTTAAGCTTCAGGTTTTATGAATTCATAAAATTGAAGGGGATTAGTACTTCATTTTTAACTGACGCCTTGTCTGTAACTGCAATATTTATACTTTCATTTAAGGGGCTTGATATTGTTGCAGTTATATTATTTGCTTTTCTAATAGCATCTCTCGCATCATCAAAGAGCATTACATCAATATTCCTCTCAAGTTCCATTATTTATTATTCCGGGTTACTATCTTACTCAATATATATATGGCACGGAGTATTTTCACGGAATCTTTCATGGCAAGTAAGACAGATATCCGAGAGCGCTGGGGTTAGTCATCTTTGGATGTCAATAGTTCTTACTCTCATTGCATCAGTTATTACTTATCACCTGTTAGAAAAGCCTATCCATTATTTTTTAAAAAAACTAGCATGATATGAATGAGGGTGGATCACCACCCTCAACATTTAGCTGGCTATAGCGCCATATGATTTCCACCCGGCAGATGTATACACTTTGCCTATGTAACCACCTGCTGCTGGCGATGTTGGGTTGTTGACCACATCTCCAACCCCCCATATGTTTGTCCCCGCAATAATGTCAGAGCCACCTTTAGGAGTAACTCCTGATATATTGCGCTTCATAAAAGATGCAGTATTGAGCATGCGGTGATTATTGTTTGCTGTATTGTGTGTGACGCCTCCAAGGTTGCTGTCACACAGCCAGCACGATTCTCTATCTATGCTTGGTGTCTGAGATGTGCTCACACCTATCCCGTATGTTAATGCCCATGATGAACTTTCAAGACTAGCGCTAAGTCTCACCCTCATAATGCTTGTGCTTACATAAGTGCCATTTTCAAAAGCATTTATAATGCTCATTATGCCTGTATCCCCAGATCCCATCGTGGTTGGGGTATTGAGCTTAATGTCAATAACACTATCACGCACTTTACCTATGCGTGAGGCTAAATGACAGACGCTGGCTGTACCTTTAATATCAGCATCCTGGACAAGACTTGTATAGCTGGTAACACCGAGCCCTTCTGCCCCAACAGAAGCGCCAAGCTTAAATCGCCGGGACGTGAAGTTTATCTTACATCCATACACAGCACCGACAGATAACGCAATTGGTTCATTTGCTGAGTAGTTAGCATCGGCCTCCATATGAGCCTTTGCAATAGTCACATTCATTGCACCGCTTACCATAAGACAGCGGTGTGTGAATCCTGTGGTTGCCTGATTAAAGCGAAGGGAAGCGCTTCCTACATATACGTCACGCACGTTGAAATCTCCTGTGTCTGTGCCGTTCTGTTTACCAATGATGGAAAGTCCGCCCTGGGTTCCAGCAGAGTATGCGACAACATTATCAATATGCACATTGTATACTTTTTGATAATAGTAATTTGGTTCAATATCTACGCCAGAAGGCATTGATTGCCCCTCAACCACCCCTCCATGCTTCCATGAGTAAACATTACCTATGCGCAACCCGTCCACTGCAATAATTGAAATCGCGTTTCTTCCATCAAATGCACTATTTATTGATTCAATAAATGGATAATTTAAGTTTGTAGGAGGTGTTGGCCCACCTGATGGGTTGCTATTTCCTTGGAGATTGTTTAGGTAAATTCCATCACCTCGCGTCTCTTTAAATCTCCATCCAATCCTATGATTATTACCACCATATGAGTGGACATTATGTATGTGCGAGTCGTCAACTTTAGATGATCTAGCACCATCAATAGATATTAAACCAGAAATATCATTAACACCTTTAAGATATAAAACGTATCCGGAAGCTGGATCCCACGAGTCAACTACAACCCCTGCTTTTGTGCCATCACCGAAATGCGTGACGTATCCCTCCCAGTTGAATTTAAGCCCGTCGTGATTTGGTGACACGCATCGTAATGACGCAGCGGACGGGGAGATGGTTTTAGGAATATAGGCCTCTGCCTTCACCGCAGCGCAGCAATCCAACCATAATTGCAACTTCGTAGTTTCATCGCTTCCATCTGCCACAACGCCGAATTGACGACAATCAATGCGGCCATCGTGACGAAGATACCATCCCTTTCCGGTCACATCGAAAAATTTAAGCTCATTGCCAGTTGATGGAGCACCAGTTGTACCATCACTTAAATATGTTGCCGCCCCAACGCCGATAACATGATGCCCGCGCGTCATGATGTACTTTGACTGTCCTGCATTAGCAGCAAGGGCCGCAGAAAAGGTATCGACCACATAAACAGAACCGCCAATCAAAGTAGATCCAGTTGGTTTGGCGAGCTCGATCATGACATCAGAAGCAGAACCCGAAGCAGGCAGCACGGTAATTGGCTGTCCAGAAGCATTGAACGCCAGTAGCTTGTTAGCTCGCTGGTTTGCTGCTGGCAGAACATCGACGTAACTCTCTGGCACGCGCAGCGCCCGGATCAGGCTAACGTTGTCTACATAGTTCTTTGTAGCCGCGTCATGCGGATTTATCGGGTCGGCCAGATCTGAAATCCGATACCCCTCGGCGTTAAATGGCCCACCCAAAAGCGGACGGCGCAGCGCCAGGCCCAGATAAATAAACGAACGCTGGATAGCCATCCACAGTCGGTCAAAATCTTTGTTGACCGTATCGGCCAGCAGATCGCCATTATCCTGGTAATCCGTCAGGCGGTAGGTGGGGACCACACGCTCCAGCATCACAACTGTGCCGTTGGCTGGTGGGGTTAAAAACGTAACATCACCACCACCAACATTACCCACACCAGAGACGCTATAGCCGGTCGTGATTACTTCGCCGTTAAGCGATATCTGAATATCCCCAGCGTTGATAATGTAGAATTCGAAGGAAAAAACGGTCGTCAGGCCGTTGGCATTATAAATAATGTAAGGCGTCTGGTTAGGTACCGACATGATGCGAAACCCCTGGCAGGTTAGTAATCGACGTCGACCAGATGATCTCCGTCACTTAACTGCCAATCTTCGCGCGCATGCCCGGTCGGAATCCCGACCACTTTCCCGATGCGCACAGGCGTCTGACTGATTGCGCCAGCGCCAGAGTCTATAAAATCGTCTGGCTGGTTGGTCAGCGCCGGATTAAAGTCGCGCATCTGGTCATATACAGGGCCGTCCAGCACATCGGTATGCGCCCAAAGGAACCGCGACGACAACGGCGCTTCAAACGCATCAAGGATACGCTTCTGCTTGTTAGTGATGCTGAACTCTTCACGTACGCCGCACCCGGTACCCTTGAGCGCCTGACGCAGCAATTTACCCGCGAAGCTGCCGGGGCCGTTTACCTCAACGCATACAACCGGGATCTGATATTTGAGCACCAGCTCTTTGATCTGCGCCACCTGGCCGCCCGTGATTTTGTCATTATCGTCAAACTCTGCCAGCTCCCCGGTAAGTTCCTGGCAGATGTGCCAGTACAAATGCCCTCTTGCATCCGTCAGCATCAACGAGAACGCCGAAGCATCGGCTTTAACTTTACCTGTGGCCACATCCCACCAGGCGACAGCGCCAACAATTTGCACGTTACCCAGCCAGAGCGAGGCAGTACGGTTTGCATAGCGGATCTGTGGGTGGAGATTGTACTCACGGATGCGGTCGGGATCGAGACGAACGTCGCCGACGGGTTTACTGTGCAGCTGATACTGGCTATCCCACTCGTTAATCGTGCGCGTTTCTTTACGACGATTCTCCATTTCCTCCCGAGTGAATCGCTCAGGCCAGGCGCAATCCGCATAAAAATCGATAATGCTGTCGGGTGCAGTGGCAAATTCAACACCGCTTGCCGTAATTTTGTAGTCGACATCTTCAACCAGCAGACGGGCACTTTTATGGATCCCTACGAAAACATATTCTGGTCTGAAAGATAACTCATAGCGCAGCTGCGTGGCGTCTTTCGCCTCGACACGTTTTTCTTTATCAAACAGCCGGATGGTAAGACAGTCAGCGCCCATAGACTCCACCTCATCATAAAGGCTGTCATGCGTGTGTGGCGTACCAATATAAAGTTTGCGCCCGCCAGGGATCAGAATGTGTGTTTGTTCACCAAGGCGATAACGCAGCTTTTCGCGCGCCTCCGGCGTCTGGATGTTGCGGGGTACTTCTACGTCATCGTTCTGGCATTCATTGGCGCGGGCGGAGGTAACGTTAGACAGAATGCCTTTGGCGTACATGCTGCCGTTACGTAAATCCAGCGCGCCGTTGACCCACCACTGCTCTACCGTCCCCTGCCCGTCCGGTAACATGCCTTTGGTCAGCGGATGGTTACGCAGAACGTTCTGCGTATCGCGGCTGGTTTTATACGCGGTGCCGTCAGATTCAGACTGATGCAGAATACGATACTGCCGGTCACAGTAATATCGCCAGGCGTTATAGACCGCAAGGATGGTTGATTTACCGAAACCACGGAAACAGCGAAGCACCGCGAGATCACCGCGATGCTCCAGCCAGTGGCAGGCCTTATAGTGACAGTCCGGTACATTCCACTGCATCCGTTCCGCCCACATTAAAAAGAAGGCGAGGAACGAAATCATTTTTTCCCTTTCTGCAGTCGCTCGATAATTGCGGCCGCTTCGCGCTCAGCTTTCGAAACCTGTTGGCCCAGCGCAAAGGCTTCATCATCCTGACCAGGATTATCAGAGGGTGTCCCTCCCCGCGTCTGCATGCCGATAAGAGAATGTACCTTGATCAGCAGTGTTAACGATGCAGCTGCGTTTTTCTTATCCCAGTAGCGGTCGCCGCGTTCGTCCTTGGTCAGCTCGCTCGGTTTCTTGCCCGCCCCCGGCCAGTTATCCGGATCGGCTTCTTCGAGCACCACATCGGTAAGTTTATCGCTGAGCGCGGTAAGGCGTGTTTTGTAATCCTGATGCATAAAAAAGCCCCGTAGTGAATACAGGGCTATGATGGCGCGGGTTTAAGGTCGGAATCCCGACCGATTAATAACCTCTTGCTGTTCGGTTATATTCCTCTACAACGCGATTGGCTTTTTGAATTGCATCGTCCTGGGCTTCCTGTATACGTTTCATGTCATTACCAGCATTTTCCGTATAATCCTTCGCATTTTGGATATACCTTTCAACATCACTTTTATATGCTTGCATTGAGTACTCATTACGATCGTAAGGGGGTGTTGGTTCTGAATCCGAAAACTCAGGGTATCCACTAAAGCCCAAATTAGAGCCGCCAAATACTGTAGCGCTCGCGACAGCTGAGTAGGCCAGAAAAAAACCGATTAACATAAAAGTTATTTTGCGCATTTTCATCACCGTGTTTTGTTTTACCGGATATTGCTACTTATTTCATACCGGGATCAACCTGATTTATCAGTGGGGCAATCCAGAAGAGATTGTTTCCCGGCAACAGTGTACGCACGTTATGCAGCACCCGGTCGCCGGCGTCGCCATTGAGCACACCAGCGGTCACATCAGTAATGGTATCGAGCAGGCCGAACGTTGGACCAAGCGCAGAACCGATAAAACCGCGGCTGGCATAACGTGACTGTGTTCCGGTACCGAGCAATGCACCCAGCCCCACCATACCGCCGGATGCCTTTTCCGCCATATTGTTATATTCCATCAAGGGTCCGAGAATACCGGATCGGTCGATACCCTCAATGACCAGTTTCTGCGGCGACCAGTCAACGTCCTTACCGTTTGCAGACTGTTTAAGCGCGTACGTCAGCGCGCCAAGCCCAATCTGAAAAGCGGTACCGTAATAAAACTGACCGGTCCCCTCCTGCAGGCCACCCAGCGTGGCTCGGTTGTAGGATGCGGTAGCGAATGATTTAAACTGAAAGATAGTTTTACCCAGCGGTGTACTGGCCCACAGCGGTGTATCACCGATCCCCGGAGTGATAACGGTATTGTTAACATCTTTGAGCACCGCCGACTGGAAAACGCCAGCAACGTGCTGATCGTCCCATTTTTCAAAATTGCCGATATGCCAGCCGTTGATTACCTCACCGTGTTTTTCGAACTCGCTGCGGATACGAGCGGCCATATTATCGTTAATGCCGAGCTTAGCCAGGCGACGGCCAGCGAACGCGCCGGAGAGAATGCCGTCGGACGTGATCATACCGTTTACCGATTTGTTCATATCATCGAAGTGGCCCATCAGTGTTAGCTTGCCGAATGCATCGGTGACGCGCTCCATTCCCGCTTCTACTGCCGTTGTACGGGCAGAGCTGTCCACCAGGTCACCCATCGTACGCGCGCGAGTGTGCAGGATGGTTTCCAGCCCGACGGCCATTTTTAACTGTTCGGCGCGGCTTGCCTTGAATGCCGGTGAGCGGGTGATCAACGCAGAGTAACCGCGCATGGTATTGCCAAAGCCATTAACCATCACACCACGCGCGAGATCAGGAATAGCGGAAACGGTCATTCCGCCCAGCTTGGTTACAAAGTTGGCGCTGCGCAGGAACGCGCCGGCGCGTACGAAAAATGATGATGGGTCGTCTGGCATGCCGTAGGTACCCGCCAGACGGTCGCGCAGTGCTGTGATATCGCGGATATCGTTATCACGGGCTTTCGCCAGTTTCGCCTGGTCTTTAGGATTCTGGCGCATCAGCGCATCGTATTCGTCCTGAATATCCTTGAGTTGCTTCTCCAGTGATTTGTTACCAAATGCACGTGTCAGCTCCACCTCTGCCGACGCCTCGCGGATGTGACGCTGTAACACATAATTGGCGTCGCTCTCCAGATAGTCTTTCATCAGGCGATCTGGAACGCTGAGCGTACGCGACCGGGTACTGCCGGCCGCTTTTACCATAAAAACGTTTGCGAAATCCTGCGGGATTTTTGCGCCGACGATTTTATTGATCGTAGCATCAGCAGTAATTTCCGCCTCTTCGCGGGACATGGTTTTCTCACCGCGCGACCACCAGTCGACCAGCATGTCGCGAAATTTATCGCGCTCGTTAACGATCTTGCCGACTTTGTACACGCGCGGGAAATAACTCTCCTGCCCGATGGCTTTTAGCTCCTCGTCAGGTGGCAGCAGACCAAGTTTTTGCTGCGCCACTTTCACCCGGTTAACAACGGCGCGCATTGCCTGCGCCGCTTCCTGCACCACCGGGTTAGCATGCACATCGCCGCTGCGCATGGCGTTACCAACTTCCTCGCGGAACTGGGAGAAACTAAGATCACCACCAGCAGCTTTATACTGGCTGTACGCCTGTTTATTCGTCACCACAACGGCGGCCTCTTCACGACGCCACCCACGAACGCGGGTTTCTGCCGCGATGGGTGTCTCAATGCCGCGGGAATTGCCCTGCAGTGTGTAGTTATTTTCTGCCAGTTCCAGCGCCGTTCGGCGGGAGGTTTTCGACGGTGACTCCATCAGGCGGGTAAACGGTGTCAGATAGCTGCCTGCCTTACGTGCCAGCTTACCAACAGGTCCGCCAGCTGCGGGGGTGAGATCCTCGAGCGTTGCCTCACTGATTCGCGCCGCGCCGACGCCGCCACCTTCGGGAAGGGAAGCTGCTGCCGTGTCCGTCGCTGACGTAATGCTCATGTTATCGAGCGCGTCAGCCACTTCACGCGTGGCCGCAGTGCGGACAGATGGCGAAAGCGCAGCACCGGCGGCCGCAAATACACCACTCATCAGCGCACCGGCGGCGACGTGGGAAGCGCTTTCCCCCCACGTACGGGTAATCTGCTGGTTATTCAGCGCAACCTCGCTTGCTGCGGTTGCAGCTGCACCGATTGCAGCCTGTGACGCAATGCGGGCCACTGTACCGCCCTGAGCACCAGGAATGAACATCGAAGCGACGGTGACAGGGTCAACAACCCCGGCAGCAATACTGGCAAGAACGCCCTCCCCGCCAGCCTCGGAAAGTACCCGACGGTCTTCGTTTTCGTCGTCGATCTGCTGTTTCAGCCAGGCAGTTTCTTCCGGCGAGCGGGAGTCAGCAAAAGCGGATCCCCATTGTTCATAACCATGCAGCTCGTTTTTATCAGCATAAGGGTTATACCCGTCTACGGGTTCGAACTGCTTCGCGGGGCGGAACATCTGACCCAGCAGATTATTCTGGCGAAATGCTGCGCCCCACACAGACGGCTCATCCTGCTGAGGTGCTGGGTTGGTACCTTCAGGCAGGGGGACATCAAACCCGGATGGTGCCGCCAGGACGTTACCCGCCGGAGTGAATCCGTTATTCAGTTCTTCAGGAGTGGCGTATACCGGCATTATTCAGTGCTCCACGAAAAGTAATTTTTAACCCTGTCCATACGCTCGTTGTGCAGGCGCTTATATTGTTCGTCGAGCGCACGGTGTTTATCTTTGAACCCGCGAATGTCCTGACCGCGCTGCAGCTCATTACGATCGTGTTCTTCACGCTCTTCCTGCATTTTTTTGTAGGGCGCCCACTCTTCCAGTGACGGTTTCCAGCGCATCGGCCTGCCGTACGAATCGTAGAACGGCTGTACCGCTTCAATACCATCCTTATCTTTTGTCCGCACCATGATGGCGTAATCGCCATTGCGGGCCGTCAGTACATCAGGAGTTATCTCCAGCTCTCCGCCAATACGCGATTCCGGCGTTTTGCTGGTAACAGGTGCAGCGCTACCGGAAGTAATACCAAGCTGCGTCGGGCTGGTGGTGATCTCGCCCTTGCGCTGACCATACATCAGGCTCTCTTTTTCTTCTTGCCACTGTGCCACCTGCCAGCCTGACGGACCGTAGTTATAGAGTGCCTCTGGCGCGTATTTCATAAGTTTGGCGTCGCCGTTAACCTCGCTGATACTCCATGTGCGGGCGATCTGCTGGTTGGTCATTTTTTTGGCCGCATCCGCATTACCACCGGTGGTGCGGTAATTGATGTCGTACAGCGACTGGTAATCGTTGCGGAAACGTGCGGCCTCCGGCGTCTGATCGTCGGCAGATGGATTTCCCCAGCTAAAGAAGCCCGACATGCTGCTCACAGCGGAATCCATCGCTTTGCTGCGGTCTTTTTTGTACTCCTTGGTGCTCTGGGTTGAGGCCAGTTGCGCTTTGAGCGAATCGGTCTGGTTGTAGGTCAGATTCTGCGCCTGCTCGATAGCGGTTTCGGACGCCATACCAGAATCGGTAAGCTGTTTAACGGTGAGATAAAATCCCTGCATATCCTTTGGCATGTCGCCAACAGACGCGGGATCCGTGTCATAGAGACGATTAAATAACTCAGCCCCCTGACGGACCGCCTCAGGACTGCGTGCGCGTGATATCGCCGATAACTGGGTGGTTACCTGCGAAGGAATGATCCCGGTCTGGGCCACCTGCTGCACAATCCCGTCATGGGTAGTGGCGTCGTTAATCCGGAAGTTTTGCGCCGTTGGCGTGGAGTCGGCGGCTTTTTGCATGGATTTATTGGTAGGGTCGAGTTTCTCGCCCATAGACAGCGCTTCGTTAAAACGACGGGTATCACGCTGCGCCTGTATCGCTTCATTGCTTTTCTGAACCAGCGCGCCGAGCTTGCCATACGCATCGAGCTTGAGCGCATAATCAGGGTCATTTGCCTGAGGCTTTAACTTTGCGATTTCTGCCTGCTGCTGTTCCAGGGATACGTACTGTATCGCCTGGAAGGTTTTGGCGTTGTTGATCGCGATATCGAGCTGCTTAACTGCCTTTGCCCCTTGTTCACCGTACGCAAACATAATTGATGCCTTATCTGGCATCGCGTCAGGCACTTCCCCGTTGTACAGTTGCGCCATCGTATTATTCAGGATGGGGTCGATTTGCTCGCGCAGGGCTGTGCGCTGCTCACGGATTTTCGACTCAGCGATGTTATCGATTTTGTTAACCGACACAGGATCGAGACCGGTTTTATTTTTACGGTACCGGGCCAGCCACCCGCGAGTTTCAGCAGGTAATTGCCGAATAAACTCAGCCTCAGAAATCTCGCCCTTGCGTGGGTCTCCGGTTTTCGCGATCAGCTTGTCAACGTTACCCATACCCCAGTTATATGCAGCACCCGCCAGCATTTCAGAGCCATATTTACCGTACAGCCGATTTGCGTAATCGCTCGCCAGCAGGGCATTTTGTTCTTCATCTGCCGGGTTATATTCAACACCGCGCTTCGCCGCCAACTCTTTGCCTGTGTCCGGCATCAGCTGGTATTTCCCCTGCGCACCGGCGGAAGAAGTGATAATACTGCCGTCAGCATTGAAATGCTTGCCGCCGGATTCAACTATCCCGATGGCGCGCATATCCAGCGCACCGGTATCTTTCACGGGAAAATCGCCATTTAACCAGCCCTGAGGATTGGTTACCGCATAGTTCTGGGCTCGCTGATCCATAGCGCGTAAGTTGGCCTCAGAAACAGCCTGGTCAATTTGTTCCTGCGACCAGCCTTGTGCCTGGCCATACAATGAAATGGAGTGCTGCCGGGCGCTGCGAATCAACGCAGCGGCCTGCGGATCATCAAACGCCCCCGCTTCCTGTTCAACAGACGATTTTACCGTCGCGTCGAGTTGCTGGCGCTGGGCCTGTTCGGTCTGGCTACGCTCAAAGCTGTTGTAAGTGCTGGCTCGGCGTATCTGACCAGCTTTCCATTGCGCATCGAAATACTGTAACTGGCTCTGTGGTACGCGTTTGCGGGCTTCTTCATAGTCGGAGGAGTCCAGTTTATCCATGTCCAGGCCGACGCCAGAAGATTTGAACCCCTGCCGGGTTACCAGCGCGCCGGTCTCCGGGTTTTCCCAGCGGTCGCTGGATTTCGCATCGAGATCGGTAAGTATCGCCTGGGTAGCGGCCACGTCAGCTTTATCCTGCGTACGCTGCAAATCGTCTACAGTCTGGCCCAGAGCAGCCCCCAGCCCGGCTATAGCATTACCTATCTGACCAACATTACTGACCCCGACCCGGGTTGGATTAGCCTGCGGCGTAACGTTGCCAAAATTACCCGTTGGAATTCTCACGGTTATTTACTCCCTGCTTTTTTCCAGCCGTTGTACGCTGTGCCACCCGCGCTCAGCAGTGAGCTGCCCGCGCTGATGTAGCCAGATGTTGAAGCATTACGGCCGCTTATGCGGTCGGCAGATGCCTGCGCGTTGAGCCGTGCACTCTGGTTCGCACCATTCAGAATGGTCTGGTACGCATCCTGTTCAGCGTCACCCACGATGCCGGACTGGATACGCAATGCGGTACCTTCTCCCGTGTCCACGCCTGACGCAGCCAGCGCTGCATTTGCCTGCGCTGCCTGTGCCCTGCCCGCCTTACGGATGCGATCAGCTTCCACGCGTGCAGCTGCCTGCGCAGCTTCTGCATCGGCTTCCGCCTGCGCTGCCTGATAGTTGGACATTTTCTTTTGCTGCTGACCGCTATAAACCGCACCACCCGCCGCAAGAACGGACGCGCCAATTGCCGCCACCTCTAACCCGGTACACATCGTTACACCTCTTTTGAATAAAGCAGACCGGTACGCGACAGGCCGAGACGTGAATACAAATCACCGGTGCGCTCTTCATGTACGCCCGTGGTGATACCCATATTTATGATCGCGGCGCCGTGCTCTTCCGCCCAGGTGATAAACGCTTTCGCGAGACGCAGACCAGCTGTGCCGCCGCGATGTTGCTGCGCGATAAAAAGCCCATACTCAAACGCCATCAACTGGCGACTGAACCACTGCTCAGCAATACCACCGGCCAGCCAGCCGATTACAGCGCCGTCTTTTTCGGCCACCAGCAGGCAACCTGCAGGGGACGAAATAAGGTTGCGGGCGAGCTCCGCGCACTTTTCTTCATCAAAGGGTGAATTCTGCGAATAGCGGGACTCGATATACATCCGCGCCCCCAGCTCGATCAGCGCCGGGATATCCCCGGCCGTTGCATTACGTACCATGTCAGCCCCCGTTACTGGTAAAAGTGAAAATAATTGCGAGAAGATGGAATGGCAGCGGCTGTCGCTGCTGTATAAGCAGGGTGTCTTCCCCCCGCTCCCAGCCGAGTTTTCCCCAGTAGTGGTCCCCGGTGAAAAGTGGTGCGGGTTGGTTGAGGATTTTTGGGCCGAATCGGCGGAACGGGATGACCTGGCCGTTGCACTCCGCACCAGTTGTTTCGAGAAAACGCATCGTCACTTCGCTGGTGCGCTTCTTCGCGTTCTGTGTCGTACCCTCTGTGGTCTGGACTTCTGGCGAAAGCGTTTCGATCGTACTTTCGAAGTGCAGACCAATTTCCACGCTTTTCGCCGGGCGGGACAGGGTAATTTGACCAGAGGAAACAGTGTACTGCGGCATAACGGCGCCATCGGCCACCACATCAACCGTCTGCCCCTCAAGGTGGGAAAGATTGGTCCATGTCGCAGAACCGGCGGGACTTGTTCCGGTCACAGCGGCATCGGTATAAAGCGTGCTGTCGAATACCTCGACATAGCGTACGGTCTGGCCGTTTATCTCGCGACGGACAATTGCGTAAACCACATCGTCGGTTTCGGACGGAATGGTAGCTACCGACTCAAACGCGCCGGCAGTCACCTGACGGGACCAGGCAATAACGTCCTGAGCGCGATCGATAGCCATGGTGACCGCAACGCCATCCGCTCTGACCATCCAGATAAACGCATCAGGCTGTTGCTGGTATGCCATGTCCAGCACGCCGCCAGAGGTGATGTGCTCGGCCAGCACCGTCATATCGTTGGCGGAATAGGACACAAAGCTGTCGGGATCGTACGCTACTGCGTAGAGCTTACGGCCGGCGCGCTGCACAAACATGATTTCGGTACCAACGCGCACCGGGCGGATCCCGTTGCATCCGTACGGGCTTGGGTTTTTCACCGAAATATTCGTCGGTGTAATGGCCGCATCGTTGCCGGAGGTGATCGTAAACTCGCCGCCGTAGGTCAGAGCGATCAGGGTATTCATCTGCGCCAGATGCACGATCGGGTTGAGCTGGTCAGAAGACAGCGTGAAACTTATCGCGTCATCATCCTCGGTACCAATCTCAAACGACAGGTATACGCCCGTCTCGCTCCACCAGATTGTTTGCGGATACTTCGGCGAACCAGCCAGGACAAGGCGCTGCTGGTACAGCGTAACCGCGCCGGGATAGCCAAACGCATCTGTCCAGACCGTGTCCTCTCGCGTCCACGATCCTGGTGATGCCGCCTGCGTTGCCGTTAAGTCGCTACGGATGGTGCCGACGGCAATCTGCGCACTGGTAATGCTCTTTATCAACACCAGTCCGTCATTGAGGCGGACATACGAGCCCACATCCTGAGCAACCCAGCCCGCGCCGGTGAATGGCGGACTTGGGTTGTCACCCGGATCCGCATCGCTCAGGGTCAGCGTAATTTCCGAACCCACGAACTCTTTGATGGACGGTTTACACCATTTCTGCGGGGTATCGCGCACCTCGTCGAACGGCTCAACGATGAACGGAGCAGGTTCAAGCACCCAGTCGGTCTGACCGCGTCGCTGGAGACGGTGAGGCTTCACAGACTGATGAACCAGAAACATGGTGTCAGCGCCCTGGACATAATTCACGGCGGGCAGCATGTCAGAGGTATAGGGGCTGGCAATTTCGTACGGCGTATTGTCGGCGTTAACCAACTGCTTACCGTTCTGGTAAATTCGCATGTAGCCGTCACCAAATTCCAGCATGTAAGCCTGAGAGCGGTTGAACACGTAGGGAATAAGGCGGGATTTTTTATTGCCGAATTTCGTGGCCGCCGCAAAACGTGTACCTGGTCTGCGGATCACGCCGCCCTGCACTACCACTACGGCATTTTCGATAATCTTCGCGCCGTTGGCATAGCGGGCGATATCAACACGCCCCATCAGACGCGGGGACACCTCACCTGCGGTGAAATTGGTTTTTATGAGGTTCGCGCGCATGTCAGAACCTCGACTCATAAGTTGGATAGCCGCCCAGCTCTTCCGGCGGTTCTTCCTGACCATCGATGGCTTTTGCCTGTTTCAGCAGGAATGACGCCTCCTGCGCCAGGCTATCGCGCAGGCTGGTGGACCCGGTCACTGCATACGCCAGCTTGGACTGCATCGTCATTTCAGCCACATCCACCAGTGCGGCGTCCCATGTAGACTCGTCCTCGTTGCGGAATATGTAACGCAGGCGAATCACATCGACATTAGCCAGCAGTCGACTGCCCTCAATCCGGTAATCAATATCGTCATGTGGTTCACCTACGGACAGGACGCGGATCAGATCACCGGGCAGGGAAAACTGATAACCGTATCCAAAGACGGGCGCAGCACTGACAGGTGAGAGCACAACGCGTTTTATCGCGCAGTTCCACGGGTGAGCACGGAGTAATTTATTGCGGACTGTGGGGTAAAGGTTGGCGCAAAGGCGGGCATGATCCGTGTCTTCGTCGAAATCATTTATCGGGTGAGCACCCAGCGCCAGAAGTGCGTTTGAGCAGATAGAGACACTCGAAGTCATGGCAGAACCTCAGATGAAAAAAGGCCGGGGGTAGTCCCCGGCAAATACACCAGCGGCATTAAGCAACAAAATCGACGGCGACGACTTTTTTCTCGTTGGCACGGCCAGCACCATAAGACGCATCAACAGAGATCTGAATGGTGTTGTTTTTATCGCGACGAGGGCCGATATCGACGTTGTACTCAGCGCCGGTACCGAAATGCACAGCGGATTTACACCACGCAACTGCAGTTTTGGTGGTAACGCCAGTATCGGTTACTGAGTCGAGTTTCTCGTAGGCCAGCCACTTAAAGCCGAGCCAGTTACCAGACACTGCGCCTTCCTGCAGCATTTTCACCGCCATAAAATCGGCAGAAGTAAGCATGGTATCGCTGAGGATCTGAGTCAGCATGTCGGCGTTGTAGGTGATGAACAGCTCTTCACCGTTCTGCTCGTCGCACTCGTTACGGCGGAACATAGCTTTCGCGGCGATCAGCTTGGCTTTGGTCATGCCTGTGCCGCCAGCAATGATTTTCTGCGCAGCTGGAAGCGCCACTGGTGCATATGCCCCAGTGTTTGACGTTTTACGCATAACATCGTCAAGCAATGCACGATAAACAACGTCGTCTTTTTTGCGGTTGGCGGCCGCCAGGGTGAGCTGCAGGTATGGCCCTTGTGGGTCAGCCAGCAGCTTGCGCAGATCACGTTTTTCAACAGGAACAAATACACCGTAGTCCGCCATCAACGCGTTACGGGTGCCAGCTTCTGGCAGGTCCCATACGGTGTCACCGAAACGCGTGGTGATCTGCGTCATTTCGATGGTACCCATATCGTTGATGGTGAACGCTTCGCCGGTGATCGTCCCACGGTCATGTACCGCAGCCTGCAGGCGGGAATCCTTCTGCTGCGCGGCGATTTCGAAAGAATCATGAAACTGCGTGATAAACGCAGCGGTGATCATGTTCTTATTGGCATCAAATGGCATAACAATCACTCCAGAAAATATCGCCTGCTGGGTTGTCGGTTGCCCGGCCCGATTAACACAATGCGTGTGGCGCTTACGCACTGCGGGAAAATTCAGTTATCCGGCGTCCCCACCGGGCTGGTTGTGGAGAGATTGTTAGCGAGGTGTGCGGTCGGAATCCCGACCAAATGAAAAAAGCCAGCGGGTCAGGCTGGCTTTTGATGAGAGATGCGGAGTGTTATTTAACTTCCAGGGCTTTGTCAGACGCCCCAGCATTGCTGATGATCGAAAAGTCGCTGCTTCAGCAGATAACCTTCCAGCATCCAGATCTTATTGACTGCGTTTTCACGGGCAATCTTTCGCCCAATTTCAGGATCGAAGTTTTCCGGGCTGGCGCAGGCGCTTTCTCCTGTGACGGTGAAACCGTTGCGCAGTACCAGTATGCAGAATGTCAGTAGATTAAGGCTTTCATGTACCGGGAATGCAGGTGTATCTCTCAGGTCGGTCACGTGGGTTGCAGCTTATCCAAAAACGCCTTGCTGAGCGGTAAAATACAACTCATGGCTGATGACACTATCAATGTGCTGCGGCGTGACGCGCGGCGCGGTTAAGCCTTTGGCCTGAATTTCCTGCTCAATATCTTTGTCGCTCACTGGTCTTTCCTCTTTTTAAGTTGTCGTGACATGTCACGCTACGGTTTGATCGCCGTAACGCTTCTGGTAATACGCTTTGACTCGTGCAGATACGCGTTCGTGGTCGGCGTGTTTAGGATCCATGTACGCCGGGGATTTCATCAGGTCGCGAATGGTCTGCTGCTCTTCGAGATCCACATCGCCACCCGCAGGCGCGTCTTCCTGCATTTCAGCACCGACTTTAGCCAGCATGCGGATAACCATCGGGTTATTGCCGATCTCGTCAATACGGCCTTTGTCGGCGTCGTCAGCCAGGGAGTTGAACGCGCGGAAAGCCAGTCCTATGTTTTTGTTAAACTCCGCGTCAGTTTTCCACACCTCGCGCAGTTGCGTGCTGGCCGTTTCAGAATCCAGCGCAGCGGCACCGCCCACCAGCTCAGGAGCGCGCTGCGCGTATTCACCTAGGATGAAACTCATCTGGTCATTGGTAATGCCCTTAGCGTGCGCAGACTTCATGAAGCTTTGCATCCGAGGATCGGCTTTGAATTCTTCCCAGTTAAACCCCTCGACCTCTACCTTAGGTGCATACTCATCTGCCGTTTTCGGCGGGGCATCGCCACTACCCATGCGTTTTTCAAGGTGAGTGTAATTTTCCGCCAGTTTGCGGGCAGAGCTTTCAATACTGAGTTTTCCGTCTTCGCCCATAACGCGGAATTTCTCAGGTAGCCAGTCATTAGAACCCTGCTCGCCCGCACCGGTGCTGAGCAGAGAATTACCAGAAGGTTCGCCAGTACCTGGATTATTGCCGTTGCTGCTACCGCCATCGTTATCACCTCCACCGCCAGACTGTTCTGCACCCGGCTCTGCGTTCATGAATAAGTGTTTAAGCTTCCACATCGTCTTCTACTCCATCGGCTCTGTTGATCTGATTGAGAATAAAATCGAGCACGGAACGCTGTCCGGCCCGGTAACAGGTTTCACGGTCACCTTCGGTACCACCTTTCACGTACGCTTCGCGACCGAAGCGCCGCGTTAGTTCTTCCAGCACAGGCGCACCGCCTGGCATTTCTTCAAAAATCCGCTTGTAATCGGCGGGTGTAGCCTCTTTGGTTCTCATTGATTACCTGCCAGTCGTTGCCCTAATGCTGCGCCAGCGGTCTGGCCTGCGGCACTGGCCGCCTCGTTGCCCGCCTGCATAATGAGTTGCTGCTGTGCGACCTGCTGCTGCGCTTTCTGGCGCTGGTCGCGGATATCCGCCACATCGTCAGAAGAGCGCATGACCTTCGCCGGCACGCCCAGCGCTTCGCCGACAACACGGCTGGCTTCGTCGCTGTCCATGTTGTCCCTGATATCGGGGTAGAGCTGGGCCAGTTGCATGATGTTTTGCCCGTAGCGCTCGATTGCTGTCACGTCTTCCAGCTTCTGAGCACGCGCCAGAGGCGAGATATAACGCACGTTGAAATTGGCGTTCTGCAGGCTTTCAGGCGGCGGGGAGAAAACGCCAGCGCGGAAAGCGATACCGAAACAGCGAACCACCAGCAGCTGGAGGTATTCAGCCTGGAAGCGGCCATAGACCGGGCCGAGCAGCTGGCGAATCAGCGCGACGCGCACGTGCACCTCGGTGGCGGTCATGGCTGGCCCGTCCTGCGGCTGCAGCTGGTCAGCCATCATGATTTTGCGGATTGATGCCTGCAGGCGTTCTTCGGCAGTGAATGCCACGCTGAAATCTGAACCAGTCAGCAACGGTTTCATGCTTTCGACGCTGTTCGCCACGATGATGCGACGCGGGCCTACCTTGACCGTGCGCGGATTGAGTACGCCGTCGTCTTCGGCGATCCACATGCCGGAGATAGCCAGGTCCTGCGCGGCCTTCTCCATGCGCTTGGTTTCGTTCAGCTCTTTGCAGTCAGGCAGAGCGTCGTATACCGGGCCGATGCCGTAAGAGCCGCCGGGGATTTTCATCCAGCGCGGGACGCAGCACGGGAATTCGTGATAGCCGGATTCGCGCACAATCTGCTTGTTGCTCACGTCGACGTTGTACGATGCAAAGCGCATGTTTTTCGCCAGGCGGGCATCAACCATGTAGGTTTCGCGCGGGAAAATGCAGTGCAGGAAATCAAATTTATCGTCGGGCTTTTTCTTCGCCGCGTCGCGGATCTTCTCGCTGACCTTGTCCGCGCCGAATTCTTTGATGGCCTGCTCTGCGGTCAGCTGGTAGCGACGGTAGATCGTGTCCACGATGCCGTCTTTGCGGGTGGACGTGACATAGCACTGCGCCAGCGGCCACTGCTGGAAGGTGTAGCCGCCCTCTTCCCGGTCCTCGTCGATGTACAGGACGAACCAGCCAGCGCACACCACGTCGAGATTTGCCTCGTAGCCCTCGGCGTCGAAGTTGGCCGCGTGGATATTTTCCCAGACCAGCGTGGCGCACTCAGACAGCCAGGCTTTGGCATCATCCGGCAGCGATTCGCTGTCGAGGTTCAGCCACTGCGCATTCGCCGGGGTCATGCCGGACATGAGCGCAGAGGCCAGCATGCGGGCACTGTCGGTGGCGGTGCCGTCCAGTAGCTTCGCCACCTTGTGTTTTGCGCTCTGAGCGTCGAGCACTTCGTCAGAGAATCCCGCGCCGCGCAGCGGATAGGTGTAGTCATAGCACTCGCGCCAGACGCTCTCATGCTGCTGGCGGTTGGCTTTAAGCGTGTCGGAACGCTTAATCAGCTTAACGGCGAGTTCATCCATCAGTTACGCCCCCAGAGTGTTTTTCTGTTGCGCTGCCTGCGCGCCAGAGGACAGCAGAGAGCTGCCAGAATCAGCCGCGCCCTCTGCACCACTGGCGAGAAGGGACGAGCCTTTCTTGCGCTTCTTGCGCGCTGCAGCATCTGCGTTTGCCGCTTTTGCCGCTGCGTCGGCAGCTGCATCCGCTTCGGCCTGCGGGTCGGTCTGTACGACCTTAGGTGCTCCATCTCCACACATAGCGATCCCCTCTTAGCCCGGAACGTGCCAGCCGTGCTCAGTCAGAACGGGTTTACCCGTAACCGGCTGGCGCTTGCCCTCGTCGTTCGTCACGTAGCCCAGCGGCGCGGCAGGCTCTGCCGTGGTGGCTTTTTTGACGAGCTGGAGGAATTCGAGATTGTCGGTCAGCTGCTGGTCAGCCAGGTCGGTGTAACCCAGCGTTTCAAAGCGGGCGATGATGGCCGCGCCCTGCTCGTTGATGGTACCCAGCAGAGTATTGCGCTCTGCGAGTGCGGCATCGTCCAGCAGGCTGGCAACGCGCTGCTGGATTACTTCCTGCTCTGCGCGTTGGCCTTCTGCGTTAAGCGCTTGGCTCTCAGTCGCTGTAATCGGGGCGTCAGCAACGGTCTGGTTAACAGGGGTGGAATTAAGCAATTGCCCTTCCGCCACGATATTGGTTGTATCGGTACCAGCAGTTTCCTGCCCCGGTACCTCAACGTTTTTTCTTGGTCGACCCATTTTGGATATCTCCGGATGAATGGTGAGCGGTCATTGTTATTTGCATGCCTGGTCAGTTTCCCGACCAAAACGCGATTTACGGAAGGTGAACCACTGGCGATGCAAAACCGTGGGTAATTTTTTTCTGTCAGAGCTGGTTGCCATGCACCACAACGCGATAAGCGCCTCACCATGACCGTGGCGAGGTTCAGATCCTGACTTCCAGCCCAGAACGGCAGATTTCGAAACACCCAGTTCGTTGGCAATTTCCTGTGTAGTGAGGTTTTTTCTGGTCAGGTCGGTAATGACCCGGAACCAGTCGGTTTTGAAGGTGGCAACCAGAGGCATTGATCACCCCCCAAAACGCGCGCGCGCGCGAGCATAGAGAAGGGAAAAATCGCCCGCCGCTGTGGTGAGAAAAGAAGGGAAACAGAATATTGTTCTTTCCGGACGCTGGGCGCCATTAAACTTATTGGTGTTTTCTGCTGCCTTTAAGAGTGGAATTAAATTCTGCATAATCGTAATTCCCCTACTTCAATGGTCACCTGATCCAGTAACTCAGTCTCGGTACCGTAATTTTTTTCCCATGTTTTCTGGCCTGCGTGGATAGCAACGCCATGCCCGCCGGTTCTGTGGTGAGGTGCGCAGAGAGGCAAGGTTTTTTTGTGGTCTGCACGTTGGGCGATTCCCTTCCCTGTGCGTATGTGATGAATTTCTGCGGGTGATGCGCCGTAGCCAAGATTTCGGCAAACAACGCAGCCCAGAGAGGCAACATCGGCCAGCCAGCGTTTATCGTCGTTAGTCATGGCGATATTTCTTACGCGGCGTAGCTGAATAATTGCGAGGCTGCGTTTTCTGCGGCCTGCTGTGTCGGGAATGTGCGATACAGAATGAAATTCCAGAGCACATCGAGAACGGATTTGTAGAGCTGGGAAAATTCGATATCGTCCATTTTTGCGAACGATATGGATTTTGGCTCTTTGCGGGTGGTGCCGTCAGGCATTTGGTATTCGGTGTAGAAGCCTGCCTGAATAGTTACCCAGGCACGGAACGCCTCAAATGATTTTACCGCACTGATATTTCCGGCGCGTTTTTCCGCTTCGTCGCGGAGATACTGATCGGCCAGTTCCTGGAGGGTTTCTTCACGCCCGGCATAGTGGGCCACCAGCTGCACATACCCACGAACCAGTTTTTTATCGGCCGGGGAAATGGTACCGCCTGTCGGCTGCCAGTAATCAAACCTAAGATTGAGCAACGCAAAAAATTTGCGATGAAATGCCGGATTACGTGCTTGTTTAAAATCGGCATAAAGCACAGCGCCCATGCGACATTTTTTTTCGATAAATTCGCGCGCTTCCGGCGTCGCTGGGATTAATACTCCGCCTGCTGATTTTACAAAAGAATACTGCGCCATTGGTTTCCCCTTTAGCGCAGCAATTGCTCAGAAATACAGGTTATCGGGTGTTCAGTCCGATAGCTTAATTATACCTTACTTTTATCCTTTTCAACAATGGTAAAACCGGACAATTCAGCCAATTCAAACAACGACTTAAGTGTCGCTAGATGCTCATCGTCATGAGCCAATCTGATGGCTGATACCTTGCCATTTCTGAGGGTCACGAGTACGCGTCCGTTATCGGGAAGATGATCCCCAACCTCCGATTTTTCAATCACGCCTCCCCCCCCCAAACAACTGTATAAAATTACAGTATATATACTCCCAAGTGGCAGGAAGTGCAAATCTTTAAGAGCACAAAACGTTAAAAAAATGAAAGATGGCGTTTCCTAGTGCTATGTTTTTAAACAAAAAAACCGCCGTTCCCGGCGGTAGCGTACATTGATTTGCTGACTCATATTGTCAGGGTAAACTTTTTCCATCCAGTGGTTACCCAGCACTGCGAATCACCTGACATGATGCAGCTTTTAACAGGAAGCGTGTCGCCGCACTTAGTGCATTTGCTGGTGCTTATGCGCTTAATGCGATTGCGCATCCGTGCATCATCCTGGCGGATCAGCAGCGCGATATACTCGGTCATGTCGTACGGCGCACGACCAGGGCGCCGGGCGGCGCAGTTGCGCTCTAGCATTTCAAACTCCTGGGTATCGAGTTGCAGCTCCAGTTTTCGGTTACCGGCTTTGGCCTGGCGTGCCCGCTGCGCTTTTTTTCGCTCAGTTGCGGTTTTGGCCATTACGCAGCTTCCTTCTGGCAACATAATTCAGGAAGATTGGCGCGCACTAGCGCCTCGGCAAATGGCGGTGGTACCGCGTTTCCGCAACGTGCGACCTGCTTGTCTTTGGCGTAATTCACGCCTCGGAAATCCTGGTCGATGATGTACCACTCAGGGAAGCCCTGCGCCCGGTATAGCTCATGCGGTTGCAGCATGCGCATGCCAATATCGACTATGCGATAAGCCACCCCATCCAGCGTCACCAGGCCAGTGCTGTCCGGGCCACAGTATTCGCGCAGGAAATCCAGCGCCTGTTGCGCGCGCTTCTCGTCGTACCCGTCCACGGCAAGCAGGGTTTTCACCTCTCCCACATGCGTGCCGCCGGCGGTGACAGTCGGCACTGGTTCGTCGGTGCGCTGTCCGTCACGGCAGGTGCCTCGCAGCTTCACCAGATGAGAGGTTACAGCGGCATGATGATTACCAGTAGTGATCGTATGCGTAGGCTTCACCACTTCCCCGCCCGGATGACCAGTGTTATTAACCATCAGGTGCGCAGCGACAACTGCATGGTGATCAACAGTTGTCACTGAATGCATTGGCTCGTCCATACCAACCCCGGCACCCTGGTAATTCCCGCCATAGTGCTTCACCAGATTCGCGGCTACCAGTCCGAACTTGCCGCCACCGGCGACGACCGTGCCCAGTGGCTTATGCAAACCGGGTACACGGGGCTCCTGCCCAGGGCGTTCGCCATAGCCCATCTGAATGAGCGTGGGCATCACCAGCTGCGATTTACCGCCACCACCAGCAGTGATTGTCGCGCTGGGTTCGTCAGCGCGGTGCCCGATGCTTGCGCCGAACTGACGGGCGATCAGCGGGGCCAGTACCGGAGCAATGACATTGGTCCGATTCTGCGTAAGTAGCGTGAAAAACGGTTTATTAACCGGGCGTGGCTTCATCTGGAATGCAGATCCTCCAGTTCCGGCAAATAGTGGTGCCATCACTGGAGTAGCGATCGCATACCCATGGGTTTTGGTAATGGTTTGCAGCGGCTCCGCCAGCGCCTGCCCGCGGAAGCAGTCGTATTTGCCTTTTGTCGTGGTGTGGTTGCACTTCACGATAAATGGCGTCGGATTGTCCAGGACGAAACGCTGAATTCCCCGTGCGATTCGCTTAAGCGTGTTTTCTGCCAACGGCTTTTTACGGCCAAAAATTGACGGTGCGGCAATCGACCAGTCAATGCATTCTGCAGCTGTTCGCCACGGCGCCAGTTTCCCAGCCTGCACCGCCGGAGATTTCGGGTCTCCGTGGGTGATATCAGGCCAGGTGATCGGCTGTCCGTCCCGGCGCATAACCATGAAAAAGCGTTTTCTGATGGTCGGAGCGCCATAGTCGCACGCGCGCAGCTCGCGATAGTCCACGTCATAACCGAGCCCGGTAACCAGCTGATGCACCTGTTCACTGTCCGGTGACAACTGCAGGAACTCGCAGCACTCCATAAGCGCAGGATGGTCCGCCGGTACGCCAGTGCTCAGCATGCCGATAAACGCTTCGAATGTTTCACCGGTGCGCTCAGGATCCGGGCGCATCTCTCCGGCCAGCAATGGCCCCCACGTTTTAAACTCTTCCACGTTCTCCAGCATCATCACGCGCGGGCTCACATCCAGCGCCCAGCGAATGACGATCCAGGCAAGACCGCGAATTGCTTTCTCAACTGGCTTAGCACCCTTGGCTTTCGAAAAGTGGCGGCAGTCCGGAGAGAACCAGGCGAGGCCTACCGGGCGGCCAGCGGTCGCAATCTTTGGCCTGACCTCGTAGACGGATTCGCAATAGTGCAATGTGTCCGGGTGGTTGGTGGTGTGCATAGCCACTGCATTCGGATCGTGGTTAATAGCAATATCCACGCTCCGGCCGGTAGCCAGTTCGATCCCGGTACTGGCTCCACCGCCGCCGGCAAAGTTATCGACAATAATCTCTCTCACGCGTATTCCTCCATGGCGGCGGCCAGCGAACGGGCAGCAACGATAATCGAAGGTACCGGCATTTTCTCAAGCCACATTCGGTTGATGTGATGTTTCAGGCGGCGCTGGTGGTGTGCCGGGAGAGCCCCGGCGTTTTCAATCTGGGTGTATACCATTCCAACCTCGGCAGGCCATACCGTGTCTGGAATGACCGGGAGTAAAAGGCTCTCTAACTCAATGAGTCTTCGATATACACTTTCCAGCAGAACTTCTCTCATATTTCACCTTCCCTCTGCGCGCGCCAGTAATTTAAGCGCTCTCTAAAAAATTCTCTTTGACTCTCCGGCGTAGCCTCAATCTGCTGAACGACCGCGTGACGTGTGGTTTTCTTCTCATAGAGCTGGCGAACGAGCGCAGCGGCGCGCATGTCGTAATGCTCTTTGAGTTGAAATTCCTGCGGCCATTTGGCGCGATTGAGGGGTAAGCCGGGCGGTAGGTAATCCGATTGCCCGGCCATGCCTTACTCCTTCACGCTTTTCTCTGAATGGGTGTAAAAGCGGGGATCGACACTTTTCAGAGTGAAATGAGTCACCGGCATATCATCGTGACGCTCAATGCCAACATATTTGGACTGAACCATGCGCCAGATACGCTTTTGAAGTTGGCCTGGGGTAATATTGATGTCCGGGTGATATTTTTTGATCGCAGTGAGAATGCCCTGATACGAAAGGGTTTTGCCCTTCATTAGCGCCACCAGCTTTTGTGCTGATAGCTCTCCGGAGGCTTTTTTAGGTGCCGTTTTTGCTTTGCGTGCAATTGGAGTGATCGACTCCAGCAGGAGGCGGCAACGTCCCGGAGCGCCGACGCGCTGCCCGGTGAGCTTGTCGTAGTTTTCATTGCTTCCGGCACTCCAGACGGTGGCAGTTTCGCGGATTTTTACCGTTTTTTCGCCTTTAGCAGTGATAACCGTCGCGGTGTGGGTTTTGAGCCAGCGCCCTGAGGTATTAACGGCTTGCACAGGTGCTTTTTTTGTTTTCGCTACGCGATAAACAGGGTTTACCTGGATCGGGCGGGGTGCCGGAACGTAACAGGCACGGTTTCGGGCACGCGCGCCAGCATTCATGCGCCAGATAATCACAGGGCTCCAGTCACAACCATCGTCTGCACTGGTGGTTTTTGCATACAGTAAATCGGTCATTGGTCTTTCCTCGTTGGTTAATTAGCGCTGGTCAGGCGCGGTTAAAACGGTTCGGTGTTGTATTTGTCGGAATACCGACGCGGTTGTTTTTTGGGTTTGGCTGCCTCCAGTTGAATACGGGTTTTCTCTTTCCCGACATGTTGATCGATTGGTAAGAAATGGCCGTTCTTGAACTCCTGGTAGATCACGGTACCGGCTGCGGCAAAGCGGCACTTACCGAGAATGACCTCAGCCACGCCAGCAGCAGGACTTTCAGGGTTATAAACCTCGTCGCGATACAGAAACAGGATGCTGTCGGCGTCCTGCTCAATGGAGCCGGAATCACGCAGGTCTGACATAACCGGGCGTCGCTGTGCTGCCGGGCGCGCATCAACAGCACGGGAGAGCTGGCTCAGCGCGAAAGTGGGCGTGTGCAGGCGCATAGCCATCGTCTTAAGGTTTCGCGAAATATGCGCGACAGCGAGATCGTTACGCTCTGCCTTTGGTTTTTTTATCAGGCCGAGGTAATCGACCATAATCATCGCTAAATGCGGGTGGCGGCGTTTGTGCGTTTCTGCAATAGCGCGGATCTGTTCGACGGTCAGATCGGTAGCGTCAACAATCCAGATATCACGGTCGTTCAGTGTGGCCATCGCTGATGTCAGGCGCGCCCAGTCCTCGTCATACATGTCCTGAGGATTGCGCAGACGAGATACGGAAAGATTTCCGGCACCAGCCAAGGAACGCTCAACAATCTGCGTAGCCGCCATTTCCATGCTAAAAATCAGCGCGCCGCCGCCTTTGGCTGTTACCCCTTCTACCACGGTGAGCGCGAACTCTGTTTTACCCATGCCCGGGCGGCCAGCAACGACGATAAGATCCTGCGGGTTAATACCTCCAGTGGCGCTATCGAGATCCGAAATACCCGTGAGCAAATTGCGGGTCGACTCATCGCCATCCATGCGTTTCTGCACGGTATCCATGTAAACAGGCAAAAGCTCGTTGATATGTACCGGCTGGATGTCGCCCGTGTCAGCAGTCATATCCAGCAGCTGCGCGACGGCGTTCTCGACTACCTGATCGCGTTGTTCCTGGTTTGCTGCCTGCCGGATGCCGTCGGCCCCCTCCTGCAGCAGTTTCGCCAGCGCCCGGCTGCGCCACGCTTTGACCATCTTCCCTGCATACCCTTTCAGGTTCGGTACCGTGGCTGGGATGCGGGAAATATCTGACAAATCGGCCAGGCTTGAACCACCAAGAGCCTCGCTGATGAAAAGCATATCGATCATGCCGTTCGCCAGGGCTTGTTTTTTTATTTCGCTGAAAGCGCGGCGATGGAATCCGATACTGAATGATTCCTCCGGCGTGCTGGCGATCACATCGAATGCGTCTGGCGTTGCACCGCCATTCAGCAGGCCAGCCAGCACACAGGCTTCAAGGTCCTGAGGACTCACAGTGCACCTTCCCTTGTCTTACGCAGTGTTTCCGGTTTCATCAGGTAATCAAAACTGGCACGCCAGCCGTCGCGGTGCTCGCCACCGAAGTAAAAATCTGGTGCTGTATTGCGGAATTTTTCCAGGTAGCCCAGAAACGCCCCAGTGGTTTTATTCATCATGTGAGCCGCAAGGCGCGTAATTTTCTGGCGGCGATCAGCGTCAAGGGTCGCGGCTGGCAGCACATCGGCGAAAATCTCGTTGTAACCATCGATAACAGCTACCGGATCAATACTGGCCTCGGTAGTGGCCCATGCCTCAGCGTCAGCGAGATAGCCATCGAACCGGCTAACCCGGCAGATATTTGCTGGTTTTGGTGCACCAGCACCACGGCGCCGCCAGGTAGCCAGAACCCAGCGGATAACCAACTGCAGTTCGGACAGGGTGTACCCTTCGCGCGTTTTGGTCGGTGTCAGCATGAGCACAAACGGCTTAACGTCACGGCAACGGGTACCGGTGCAGTCGTTATAAAACTCGAGGGCTTTTTTCGCGTCAGCGAGAATAATTTCCTCACCCTCCCCCATTTGGGGGTTAGGGGGATCTAGATCTTTATTCTCTGTTGTATTCTCTGTAGGAGATCGGGTCATTTTGACCTGTGGGGACTGGTCATTTTGACCTGATGCTTTGGTCATTTTGCGCTCTTCGATTTGGTCATTTTGACCTAATCGATTGGTCACTGTTTTTACGGGGCCAGAAAGCTTGTCGAGATTATCGTAATTTATTGAATACCATTTTGTTTTATCCCAGGCATCACTATTGAAATCACCTATATCAACCAGCCCCAGCTTTTCGAGTTTTGCCAGTGCGCGTTTTGTTGTCGATTCGCTCCAGAATGGGAACTGGGTTTGCCACTCAGAGACGCTGTTGTATACCCAGTAACGCCCCTCAAAGAAATTCTTGGAGGAGTTCATCCAGTAGTGGATTTGCTGCAATACCAGAGCTTCGTTAAGCCCTATTTCGCATGCTAAAGATGGAAGCACCAGCAAAGGTTGCTCATTGATAAGTAAACGGCTCATGATCAAATCCCCAGCATTTCGGCGATTTGACGGCATGCCGCCTGATATTCCTCAGGTGACAATTCCATTTCGCGGAGTTCTTCTTTCAGTTTTTCATACTGCGCCCAGATAGATAACGCAGCTACGCGGCGACCTTCAAAAATATCTTCGATGTCTTCCATGACGGCCGGTACGCCATTTAAACGAAAGCCGTTCCGCCAGGTAATGCGGTCAATTGAATTCAGCATGTTGGTCTTTCCTCGGTACAGTTAAACGCTGGTCAGGCGCTGTGTTTCCTGGATGGCTTGCAATGCCTGGGCTATCCTCTGCGGTCTATCCCTGGCATCCAGCAGTAACGCGATGATCGCCGCTGCAAACTCGCGTATCGCTACGCATATCAGATGCTGAGTGGTCATTCCCAGCTGCGCGTATCGTTCTGCAGGCAGCGCCGCTTCCATCGCCTTAGCCAGCGCTCTTGTTTTGGCTCTTGCCGCTTTGGTGTCGCCACGTAACCAGCGAAAAATTTGCTGGCGATTGTTGTTTATGGCCCGCCAGTCGGCGTTACCCATTGGATCTTCCATCTGGTGAAGCTTTACCGTGCTGGTGTTACCACCCATTCGGAACCACATGCGCGTAATTTCGATGGCAACATATTCCTGCCCGCGCTCTACGGCCCAGTTGAAGATCTCCCGTTTCAGTTCTTCGAGGTTTTCCACTTCCTTCGCGTCTCCTGTCGCTGAAACCTGATTAGGCTTAATCAGATTTATTGGTTGCTGGTTGTTAAGCTGCTGCCCTGTCTGGAATCCCGTCTGTTGGGTTCGGATATAAATCAGGACGCAGATCATGCGGTGTTACCTGGAATTCAGTTGCGGCAGCCCATTTCAGCGCTGTGGCTGCGCCAAGTAGACACTCTCCGGAGGCGACACGGCTGACATACCCTTGGGTCTGTCCTACGAGTTCGGCGAAAGCCAGTTGCCTTACACCGGATGTTTTTAAGTAAGTTTTTAGCTTCATACGTACATCCTCAGTTGTTGATTAAATTGAATATTAATAACGTTAATATTTTTAGTCAATATCAATGCCCTTAGAACTTGATTAATTTTGCGAATAATATGCGCTCATGAGAAAGAAAACCCTTGATGCAGCTGAAACTGACGCAGCTAAACGTCTCCGTGAGATATGGAACGCAAAAAAAGTAACTTTGCGCCTCACTCAGGAAAAGGCGGCGGAGGCCCTTGGTTTCAGCACGCAGGCTTCGGTAAGCCATTACCTTAACGGTACGACCCCATTAAACACGGACGCCACCCTCAAATTTGCGTCTTTGCTGGGAGTTCAGCCTGAAGCTATTCGACCTGATCTGGCCGAGATGATGAACTATGTGCGTAAGTCAGGGGATTATATTGAGGACAGAACCGGGCCAGGCTGGAAGCTCCTCAGCCCGGAACATGTGGAACTGATAACACTGTATGACAGACTTCCGCAAAGTGAAAAAGAAAGGCATTTATCTGATTTAAAAGAAAAAATACAAGATTTTGACAAGCTTTTCGAAGAACTTTTAGCCGCCAGAAAACAATAGTTCCACCAGAACCCCGCATAAAAACCCGGCCACCGTGCCGGGATTTTTTTATCTCTAATTATCAATGCCATACAAAAAATATTGCCAAAATTAATATATTGATATTGACCATTTATATTAACGTTAATAATATCCATCACATCAACGACGCACTGCCCACGCGGCAGTTGTTCAGAAAAACGTTCTGACAGTCTGGAAAGACAGACACCAAATTCGCGGGTCGCCGCCAGTACGATGACATGCGGGAAAGACCGTAACGAATCCAAAATTGCTGTGTGTAGTCTTTGCCTCGTCTCCATGAGGGGCACTTTTTTTCACGGCAATGAATACGAGGAAAGACCAACGGGCATGACCAGCCCTGACAGCCCGGAAAGACGGGCAACAGATGTAAAAAAACCCACCGAGGTGGGCTTCTTTACCCGGGACAGTGACCAAACCGCCCGGAGGTGGTACAGGGGACCAACCCCGTACCGAGGAAAGACCAACGACATGAGCCGCTGATCGGCTCGAATTATACATCAGTAAGGAGCCGCTATGGAAGCGCTACCCCTACAGGTAACACTGTACATCCACGTATCTGCCAATCCCCACGTCCCTGCACTCTATCTGGTTCATACCTGTGACATGTCACAGAACTATCCAGATCTTTACGTGCTGCTGGAAACGCGCACTGTTTGCCTTGAGATAAACCAGCCGGAACCGATCGATATCATCGGTAAACAAGTCGAACGCCTCCAGAAAGAAAAGGCGTCGATTGTCGATCAGGCTCACCAGCGTGTCGCCTTCATTGAAGACAAGATCCAGCAGTTGCTGTGCATCGACCATTCAACAATCCAGGAAAGTGATATCCCGTTCTGATAACGGCGCCTGACCCGCGCCAGTAACCGAAGAGGAAAGACCAAGTGACAATCTCAATTTACAACTGCCTGTTTAAGCCGAAAAAATCGGCCATCAAAGATGGTGCCGTTGCGTTGGCGATCAGCGTGGAAGCACCCAACAAAAAAATCGCAGAAAGCATCGTGACGGGTAAGCTCTGGGAGCACTATCCGGCGAACGGCGATAACTTCTTTAAACCTGAAATATGGGAAAACACAGCTGATCAGCCTCACCCTGAGATCGGCAAGTTTGACGAGCACTTTGCTAAATCCCATACGTTCGATGGCGAAAAATGGATGGTAAATGTCGAACCAACTGGCGGGATGAGCCACCTTCCTGACAATGATGAAAAATTAGACTTTATGACTATTTCACCGCGCGAACGCTTCGCAACGGTGGTGTTATTTGGCCTTGCCCAGCTGGATGGGGAAATTTATTCTCAGGTTTGTGACTATCTTGATAATCTCGAAAACACCAGGCAGTACGGCGACGAGGAGGATGATCGCTTAAATCGTTACATCATTAATGCGATGGAAGCGCATCCGCCTGTTCACTACATGCACCAGGAGGGGCTTAATAATCTCCTGCAGGCAATTTATGTGAAGTTTGAGAACCAGTTACCCGGCGGCGCCGCGCTTTACTCGTTTATTAAAAAATGGACTGACAACCCTGGCAAACGTGAAGAAATGCTGCCTCAGAACAGCACCAGCACCAGCACCAGCACCAGCACGGAAGATAATACCCACGCTCAGGTTGCACCACAGCGAGGTTACAAACACACATATGCCACTCTGGATCAGGAGATCGCTCTCGCACTGTTGCCAATAGAGCCAGCGACCACTGTATCTGTCAGCGCTCTGCGCCAGGCGGAACGTATCATTGAAGAAGACCGGGAAGACTTTAAGCTCTGGTCTATGGCGCTGCGCACTACTGAGCAGATCCTCAAATATTCCCGCGACACTATTTTTGGCGTTATCCAGAATGTGCCAGCGAAAGATACGCATCACTTTCCCGATTCATTACGCCGCTTTATCGACAGTTGGCTTGCCGAAAATGGCGTGTTTGAACAGGATTCAACTGATTCGGATGCAACCAATAAATCACTGGCAGCCGGGCGTGGAGAATATGTCGAAGGTATAAGCGACCCCACCGATCCCAAGTGGGTAAAAACAGAAACTCAGACCACAGCGCAGAACGCCTCAAATGAGGCGGAAAAAGTGGAAGCGGTTACTGATTCACAGGCAGAAGCCGCGCGTGAAACGCTCAATAAAATGGGCTACAGCGTTTACGCCAGTGAATCAGATAAGGAGCTGGACAGCAGCGATCAAGATAAAGTCGCGGAGCAACCAGAGGCCCATCAGGTGCAAGATGAGCCACGCCCTAACGTTAATGACGTTGAAAAGAGCCTCTCCGAACGCACCGGCACAGAACTGGAAAACCTTGCTCTCTGGAAACGCGTTTTCAAAACCGATGAGCGTTTTACCAAGCAGTTCAGTGTTAACGGTGGCGGCACATCGATCAACGGCACATACATGACGATGCTGGCCACCCGGGAATTCGGCCCGAAAGGTATTGGCTGGGGCGTTGATATCCTTGAGGAGCGTTTTGATGATGGCGCACCAATAACCCGCATCGTAAAAGGCCCGGACGGGAATAATACATGGGAACTTATTCCAAACGGTGACGGTGGATATCTAACAGAAAAACACCACGTCATTAAGATTCGCCTCTGGTATGTGCGTAACGGTGAACGCGGAGAAGAGATCTCTTTCGGCTGTACGCAGTATATCTACGGGAGTAAACACGGCCCAATTTGCGACGGCGAAGCGACTAAAAAATCACTTACCGATGCGACCAAAAAGGCGCTCTCTTCCCTCGGTTTCAGCGCCGATATCTTTATGGGTCTCTATGACAACCCTGAATATCGGCAGAAAAACAAAGAAGAATTCGCCCTTAAAAATGCCAGCGATAACGCAGAAGATGCTGCACGTCTGCGTCAGGAGCTGGACGACAAACTCACACGGGTGGCAAACACGCTGGCAACTGGTGTCTCTGCCAACGAAGTTACAAAAGTATTCGCATCTATCGCCCGTGAAGTGGAGGTGCACCGTAAAGATGCTGAGGCTAAAGGCGACAGCCAGCATGCTAATTACCTGAGTAAACGCCTGCGTCGCCTGACTACCATCAAAGACGAACGTCTGAAAGAACTGAACAAAGCCCAGGAGAAAACAGTATGAGCAAGGTAACCGCAATCGCATTGGCAAATGATTACTCCAGCCTATTAAACCTGCTGGAAACCTCTGACGAGTTGACGCCGGAAATGATCGCCGACACCCTGGAAGGGATTGAAGGTGAGCTGGCCGATCGCCTGGATGCAGTTATGGTGGTGGCGCGTAATAACCTGGGCAACGCGAAAACCTGTGACGAAGAGATGAAGCGTCTGGCTGAGCGCAAAAAGTCTTTCGAAAATAAAGACAAGCACCTCCGCAAGTACATTCTGTCATGTCTGTTAGGTGCTGGTCTGGATAAGCTGAAAACCCCCAGAAACACCTTTACCGCTCGCCAGGGTACTGTAACCGTGGTGGTCGATAATGTTGAAGCGTTACCTGACGAAGTGGTCACAGTTCAGACGGTAATCGCCCCTGACAAGAAGGCCATCAAAGAAAGGATAGAGGCAGCCGAGGCCGCAGCGGAACAGATCAAAGCCGATGGTGGTGAGGTACCTGAAGAGTTACTTAATCCGGTACCGGGTGCGCATCTGGAAGTCGGCGAACGTTCATTACAGGTGCGCTAATCATGCTGAAACTGACTCTCAAAAGAGGTGATGCGGTACACGTGGTGTTTCCTGATGGAACAAACGGGATCATCGAAGCACGTAGCCGCAGTGAGTTGGGGTTACATCTTCCGGAGAACGTCAAGGTTACACGCGAGAAAGGCGCGTTTCTGAAAGATAACCTGATTAAGCGTAATCAGAATTAATCCCTTTAAGCCGATAGCATTGTGGCCTCAAACACTTAATGGAGGCCGCAATGCTGCACTGGCAACCCGGAGCAATCCTGCTCTCAGACTTTGATACCAAGATCGGAAAATTATCAGCGAGTGTACGAAAGAAGACCCTGACCAGGTCAGACATAGAACGCGCCTGTAGTGACGCTGACGATGCGATATACCGCATGCTGAGGAAAGACCATGAGACACGATCACGACATCATCACCAGAGAAGAGATGATAGAACTGACGGGGACGCCACTTAAATCAAAACAGTGTGATGCTCTGCGTCGAGCCGGGATATTCTTTATGGAAAGAGCGGACGGCCACCCTAAAACAACATGGGGGCATTTCATGAACCCCATAAAATACCGCAACCAGGAAACCTCCCCGGTACGCGAGGATGAAGAACCAGATTTCGGAGCCGTATTTAATGGCCGGAAAGCGTAAAAACCCCGCCGACAGCTGGATGCCACCGCGTGTATATCGCGGCAAAGCAGCTTATGAATTTCGGACCAAAGATAACAAAGCCGTTCGCCTGTGTGCCCTTAACGAAACACAGGCATCGGTCTGGCTGGCGTATGAAAAAGCTGTGGGCGAAGAAGTGAGGAAAAATACATTCCAGAATCTCGCAGATATGTTTATGACATCGCCTGACTTTATGGATTTGTCACCGGAAACCAGAAAAGATTACACGAAATATTCGGTTAAGGTGTTACCTGTTTTCGGTAAAACTGACCCCAACAAAATAAAACCTGAGCATATCCGGCGCTATATGGATCAGCGCGGCATATCAAGCCGAACGCAGGCGAACAGGGAAAAGAGTTTCCTTTCGCGGGTATTTCGTTGGGGCTACGAGCGTGGATATGTGGAAAGAAATCCATGTCAGGGGGTTAAGCAGTTCAAGGAGGTATCACGAGAGCGCTATGTGACGAATGAAGAATACAACGCCGTATATGAGGTGGGGGCTGATGTGGTCCGTGCAGCAATGGAGATCGCTTATTTATGCGTTGCCAGGCAGAGCGATGTCCTGTCTTTAAGTGAAGAGCAGATCAGCGACATGGGGATATTTATCCGCCAGGGTAAAACTGGCGTGAAGCAGATTAAGGCATGGACACCTCGTTTACGTGCAGCGGTTTCGCTGGCGCGCACCCTGCCGCTAAAACCTGGCATAAGGAGCCTGTTTCTTATCCATCAAGGCTTTGTTGAATAAATCAGATTTCGGGTAAGTCTCCCCCGTAGCGGGTTGTGT
>NZ_JACASJ010000045.1:0-37978 GCF_013391025.1 Enterobacter sp. SECR19-1250
TTCTTTCATTGTGAGATCTAATTAACACTTTAAAACCTTTCAAAGTGATTATTATTAGTCCTGGTAATACAAAACAAGAAAAGCCTCACAGGAGAGAAGAATGATAGAAACCATCACCCACGGCGCCGAGTGGTTCATCGGGCTGTTTCAGAAAGGCGGAGAAGTCTTCACCGGCATGGTGACCGGGATCCTGCCCCTGCTGATCAGCCTGCTGGTGATCATGAACGCGCTGATTAATTTTATCGGCCAGCAACGCATTGAACGCTTCGCCCAACGCTGTGCCGGGAACCCGTTATCCCGTTACCTGCTGTTGCCCTGCATTGGAACCTTCGTTTTCCTCAACCCCATGACCTTAAGCTTAGGCCGCTTTATGCCAGAAAAATACAAGCCGAGTTATTACGCCGCCGCCTCATATAGCTGTCACTCCATGAACGGCCTGTTCCCGCATATCAACCCGGGGGAATTGTTTGTTTATCTCGGCATTGCCAGCGGCCTGACCACGCTTGGCCTGCCGCTCGGCCCACTGGCGGTGAGCTATCTGCTGGTCGGCCTGGTCACCAACTTCTTCCGTGGCTGGGTGACCGATCTCACCACCACCATTTTTGAGAAAAAAATGGGCATCCAGCTTGAGCAACGCGTTCATTTGTCAGGAGCCACAGCATGAGCCGGATCCGCATTGAGAAAGGTACGGGTGGCTGGGGCGGCCCGCTGGAGTTCGACGCCACCGAAGGCAAAAAAATCGTCTATATCACCGCAGGCACACGCCCGGCGATTGTCGACAAACTACGCGAGCTGACCGGCTGGGAAGCGGTCGACGGTTTCAAAGAAGGCGAACCACCGGAGGCGGAAATCGGCGTGGCGGTTATCGACTGCGGTGGCACCCTGCGCTGCGGCCTCTATCCGAAGCGTCGCATTCCGACGGTGAATATTCACTCCACCGGAAAATCAGGCCCGCTGGCGCAGTACATCCTCGAAGACATTTATGTCTCAGGCGTGAAGGAGGACAACATCACGCTGGTGAATGGCACTTCCGCGCCGCAAAAAGCCGCACCGCGTGATTACGACACCAGTAAGAAGATCACCGAGCAGAGCGACGGCCTGCTGGCGAAGGTCGGCATGGGAATGGGATCCGCCGTGGCGGTACTGTTCCAGTCCGGGCGCGACACCATCGACACGGTGCTAAAAACCATTCTGCCGTTTATGGCCTTCGTCTCCGCGTTAATCGGCATCATCATGGCCTCCGGTCTGGGAGACTGGATCGCCCATGGCCTCGCCCCGCTTGCCAGCCACCCGCTCGGTCTGGTGACGCTGGCGCTGATCTGCTCCTTCCCGCTGCTGTCGCCGTTCCTCGGCCCGGGGGCGGTGATTGCTCAGGTCATCGGCGTCCTGATTGGCGTGCAGATTGGTCTGGGCAACATTCCTCCGCACCTGGCTCTGCCTGCGCTGTTTGCCATTAACGCTCAGGCGGCCTGCGACTTCATTCCTGTTGGCCTGTCGCTGGCCGAAGCGCGCCAGGACACCGTACGCGTGGGCGTGCCGTCTGTGCTGGTCAGTCGTTTCCTGACGGGCGCACCGACGGTGCTGATTGCCTGGTTCGTTTCCGGCTTTATTTATCAATAAGAGGTTCCTGCGATGACCGTGATTTATCAGACCACCATCACCCGCATCGGCCAGAGCGCGGCCGATGCGCTCAGCGACCAGATGCTGATCACTTTCCGTGAAGGTGCACCGGCAGATATCGAAGAGTTTTGTTTTATCCACTGCCACGGCGAGCTGCACGGAGCGTTAAAGGCAGGAAGCCAGCTGGAGCTGGGTGACACCCGCTATGCCGTCACCGCCGTGGGCGACGTGGCCGAGCAAAACCTGCGCGAGCTGGGCCACATCACCCTGCGGTTCGATGGCCAGCCGCAGGCAGAGTATCCCGGCACGGTTCACGTGGAGGGGCCGGTTCCGCAGGCTGTTACCCCAGGCTGCACATTAAAATTTGTTGCGTAATTAAGGAGAGCGTTATGAGTCAGGTTGCCGTTGTCATTGGTGGAGGACAAACCTTAGGAGAGTTTCTCTGCCGTGGGCTTGCCGCAGAAGGTTACCGCGTGGCGGTAGTGGATATTCAGAGTGAGAAAGCCGCCCGCGTGGCGGGTACCATCAATACCGAGTTTGGTGAGGGGATGGCGTACGGGTTTGGTGCCGATGCCACCAGCGAGCAGAGCGTCATGGCGCTGGCTCGCGGGGTAGACGAGATTTTTGGCCGTACCGACCTGCTGGTCTACAGCGCAGGGATCGCGAAAGCGGCGTTTATCAGCGATTTCGAACTGGGGGACTTTGACCGCTCGCTGCAGGTGAATCTGGTGGGTTACTTCCTCTGCGCCCGCGAATTTTCCCGCCTGATGATCCGCGACGGCATTCAGGGGCGCATCATTCAGATCAACTCCAAATCGGGCAAAGTGGGCAGCAAGCATAACTCCGGCTACAGCGCGGCGAAATTTGGCGGCGTAGGGCTGACCCAGTCTCTGGCGCTGGATTTGGCCGAATACGGGATTACCGTTCACTCGCTGATGCTGGGCAACCTGCTGAAGTCGCCAATGTTCCAGTCGCTGCTACCTCAATACGCCACCAAGCTTGGCATCAAAGAAGACGAAGTGGAGCAGTATTACATCGACAAAGTGCCGCTGAAGCGCGGGTGCGACTATCAGGACGTGCTGAACATGCTGCTGTTTTACGCAAGCCCGAAAGCCTCGTACTGCACCGGCCAGTCGATTAACGTCACCGGTGGGCAGGTGATGTTCTGATCGAGCAGTCTGATGCCCTCACCCTCCCCCTCTCCCACCGGGAGAGGGAATATAACAAGGAGCCGATATGGTAACCGCACTCATCACCGTCGCCGCCCTCGCCTGGATCTGCCAGATGGCATTCGGCGGCTGGCAGATCCATCAGTTTAACCGCGCGTTTGACGCCCTGTGCCAGAAGGGCCGCGTGGGCGTCGGGCGCTCCGGGGGGCGCTTTAAACCGCGCGTCGTGGTTGCAATTGCGCTGGATGAACAGAATCGGGTATGCGACTCCCTCATCATGCGCGGGATGACGGTGTTTGCCCGCCCGGTGAAAATTCAGGCAATTAACGGCATATCGTTGCAGGAATTACAGCCTGATGTGATCTTCCCCCACGATCCACTCTGTCAGAATGCACTATCATTAGCGCTTAAATTGAAACATGGATAATTTCGTTGTGAACGCGATAAGCTTGCGAAATTATCATTTCGCAACGTAAGGAACGAAGCGCCTATGAAACCTCGTCAGCGGCAGGCGGCCATTCTTGAGCATCTGCAAAAGCAGGGAAAATGCTCGGTAGAAGAGCTGGCCCACTACTTTGACACCACCGGCACAACGATACGCAAGGACCTGGTATTGCTCGAAAACGCAGGCGCGGTCATTCGAACCTACGGTGGGGTGATGCTCAACAAAGATGAAGCCGACCCGCCTATCGATCACAAAACGCTGATCAACACCCACCAGAAAGCGCTGATTGCCGAATCCGCCGTGAAATTTATCCATGATGGTGACTCCATTCTTCTTGATGCAGGCAGCACCGTCCTGCAGATGATCCCGTTGCTCAACCGCTTTAACAACATCACGGTGATGACCAACAGCCTGCACATCGTCAACGCCCTGGCAGAGTTCGACAGCGAACAAACCATTCTGATGCCCGGTGGTACCTTCCGTAAAAAATCGGCGTCCTTTCACGGCCAGCTGGCGGAAAACGCCTTCGAGCACTTCAGCTTTGACAAACTGTTTATGGGCACCGACGGCATCGACCTGAACGCCGGTGTCACCACGTTCAACGAGGTGTTCAGCGTCAGTAAAGCCATGTGCAACGCCGCCCGGGAAGTCATTTTGATGGCGGACTCCTCGAAGTTTGGCCGTAAAAGCCCCAACATTGTCTGTAGCCTTGAAAGCGTCGATACGCTGATTACCGACGCAGGGATCGATCCGGCGTTCAAAAAAGCGCTGGAAGAGAAAGGCATCGATGTGATCGTAACGGGAGAAAAAGATGAGTGATTTTCTGTTAAACGCAGGCCGTCAGACCCTGATGCTGGAGCTACAGGAGGCCAGCCGCCTGCCGGAACGGCTGGGCGACGATTTTGTCCGCGCCGCCAATACCATCATCCAGTGTGAAGGCAAAGTGATTGTCTCCGGGATCGGCAAGTCCGGCCACATCGGCAAAAAAATTGCCGCAACGCTGGCGAGCACCGGGACACCGGCGTTCTTCGTGCACCCGGCTGAAGCCCTGCACGGCGATCTGGGGATGATTGAAAGCCGTGACGTGATGCTGTTTATCTCCTACTCCGGCTCGGCCAAAGAGCTGGACCTCATCATCCCGCGCCTGCAGGAAAAATCGATCGCCCTGCTGGCCATGACCGGTAAATCCCGTTCGCCGCTGGCGCTGGCGGCCAAAGCGGTGCTGGATATTGCCGTGGAGCGCGAAGCCTGCCCGATGCACCTCGCCCCCACCTCCAGCACCGTCAACACCCTGATGATGGGCGATGCACTGGCAATGGCGGTGATGCAGGCGCGCGGTTTCAATGAAGAAGATTTCGCCCGTTCACACCCTGCCGGGGCGCTCGGCGCACGGCTGCTGAATAATGTTCATCACCTGATGCGCTCTGGCGATGCCATCCCGCAGGTCAAACTCGATACCAGCGTGATGGACGCGATGCTGGAGCTGAGTCGCACCGGGCTGGGACTGGTCGCCGTCTGCGACGATACGCGCCAGGTGAAAGGCGTCTTTACCGACGGCGACCTGCGCCGCTGGCTGGTGGGCGGCGGCAAGCTGGAGGCACGCGTCTCAGAAGCGATGACCTCTGGCGGGTTAACGCTGAATGCCAACAGCCGCGCCATTGAAGCCAAAGAGGTGCTGATGAAACGTAAAATCACCGCCGCGCCGGTGGTGGATGACGCTGGCCGCCTGTGTGGCGCCATCAACCTGCAGGATTTCTACCAGGCAGGCATTATTTAACCCTTCAGTCCCAGACGCTTCGCCAGCCGGTGCAGGTTGGCGACGTCCATTTCCAGCGCCCGCGCGCACGCCGCCCAGCTGCGGTTGTTCTGTTCCAGCGCGCGGGTAATCATCTGACGCTGAAATTCTTCCGTCGCTTCACGCAGATTCTCGTTCACGCTTTCAGGCGCAGCGGGCTTCACGGACGGTATATTTTCATCATGCAGGGCAAAATGGCGCGCATGAATCACGATTTCATCCCCCGAGCGTGTCGCCCGCGCCAGCACCACCGCGCGATGGATGGCGTGCTCCAGCTCGCGTACGTTACCCGGCCAGCCGTAGGTCAGCAGATGGCCTCGCGCCCCCGGGCTTAATACCACGCGCGACAAGCCCATTTTGAGCCGACACTGTTCGCAGAAAAAACCCGCCAGCAGCACCACATCGTCCCCACGCTCGCGCAGCGGCGGCACGGTAAGCGGAAAAACACTCAGACGATGGAACAGATCGGCGCGGAAATTGCCGTTTAGCACCGCTTCGCGCAGGTCGCGGTTGGTTGCCGCCAGCACGCGCACGTTGACCCGTAAGCTGCGGTCGTCTCCCACGCGCTGAATATCACCGTACTGTAATACGCGCAGCAGCTTGGCCTGCAGCGACAGCGAAAGCTCGCCTATTTCATCGAGGAACAGCGTGCCGTTATCGGCCATTTCAAACTTGCCGCTGCGGTTGCTGATGGCCCCGGTAAATGCCCCTTTGACGTGACCAAACAGCTCGCTTTCCGCCACGCTTTCCGGCAGTGCGGCGCAGTTAAGGTAGACCAGCGGGTTGGCCGCACGCGGTGAAGCTTCGTGAATGGATTTCGCCACCAGCTCTTTACCGGTGCCGGTCTCACCGAAGATCAGCACGTTCAAATCGGATGCCGCGACGATCTCAATCTCTTTTTTGAGTTGTACCATGCCTGGCGAGAGGCCAATCATCTCCGTATGCGCGACCTGTTCAAACGCCGCCGGGCTGCCGGGAAGAATATTCTGGCTCTCCAACTGTTCAATCAGCAGAGCATTGTTCAGCGCCCCGGCCGCCAGGGCCGCAATCAGGCGCAGCTCTTCGTCGCTGAAGGTATCGAACTGGTCCGGCGACATGCCGTCGAGGGTCAGCGCCCCAATCAGGTTTTGTCCGGCAAACAGCGGCAGGCCGATACAGGCGTGCACCTTCAGGCTCTCCTGTCCGGGTATAAGGCCGTCGTACGGGTCGGGCAGATCGCTGTCTGCCGGAAAACGCACCACGTCACCCGCCCGGGCGATGGTCTCCAGCCGCGGGTGGCCTTCCAGCGTAAAGCGTCGCCCGAGCACGTCCTGCGCCAGCCCGTCGATGGCCAGCGGAATAAACTGCCGTCCCTCGTAGCGCAGCAGCGCCGAAGCATCGCAGTCCAGCACGTGGCGCAGCGTGGAGATCAGCCGCTGAAAACGATCCTGATGCCCGATGCCGGTTTGCAGTTCAATGGCGATTTTCGCCAGCACGTCTACGGAAAAGCTCATGTCTGCCTCGCTGTCATTTTGACAATACATAGTGTCATATTGACATCTTTAACGATAGTCATAATGACTACCCATTCGGGGGCATAAAAAATTTAATCCATAAAAATCAACAAAATAAAAGTTGGCACGCAAGTTGATATAGACAAAACAACTTTTTCAACACGCCGTATCATTTGAGGTTGCTATGTCTATTCTGGTTAAAAATAACATTCATTGGGTTGGTCAACGTGACTGGGAAGTGCGTGATTTTCACGGAACGGAATATAAAACGCTGCGCGGCAGCAGCTATAACAGCTATCTCATTCGTGAAGGTAAAAACGTACTGATCGATACCGTCGATCATAAATTCAGCCGCGAGTTCGTGCAGAACCTGCGCAGTGAAATCGATCTGAACGACATCGACTACATTATCATCAACCACGCGGAAGAGGATCACGCCGGGGCGCTGACCGAGTTGATGTCCCACATTCCGGATACCCCAATCTACTGCACCACCAACGCCATTGACTCCATCAACGGTCACCATCACCATCCGGAGTGGAACTTCCACACCGTGAAAACCGGCGACACGCTGGATATTGGTAACGGCAAACAGCTGATCTTCGTAGAAACCCCGATGCTGCACTGGCCGGACAGCATGATGACCTATCTGACCGGCGATGCGGTGCTGTTCAGCAACGACGCCTTTGGTCAGCACTACTGCGACGAACGCCTGTTTAACGATGAAGTGGATCAGACCGAGCTGTTCGAACAGTGCCAGCGCTACTACGCCAACATCCTGACCCCGTTCAGCCGTCTGGTGACGCCCAAAATCACCGAGATCCTCGGCTTCAACCTGCCGGTGGATATGATTGCCACCTCCCACGGCGTGGTGTGGCGTGAAAACCCCACCCAGATCGTTGAGCTGTACCTGAAATGGGCGGCGGATTATCAGGAAGACCGCATCACGATTTTCTACGACACCATGTCCAACAACACCCGCATGATGGCAGACGCCATCGCCCAGGGCATCAACGAGGTGGACCCGAACGTGGCGGTGAAAATCTTCAACGTGGCGCGCAGCGATAAAAACGAGATCCTCACCAATGTCTTCCGCTCTAAGGGCGTGCTGGTGGGCACCTCCACCATGAACAACGTGATGATGCCGAAAATTGCTGGCCTGGTGGAAGAGATGACCGGCCTGCGCTTCCGTAACAAACGCGCCAGCGCCTTTGGCTCCCACGGCTGGAGCGGCGGCGCGGTAGATCGTCTCTCCACCCGCCTGCAGGATGCCGGTTTTGAGATGTCCATGAGCCTGAAGGCCAAATGGCGCCCGGATCTTGACGCGCTGGAAGTCTGTCGTCAGCACGGCCGCGATATTGCTCGTCAGTGGGCGCTTGCACCGCTTCCTGAGGCCGCAGCACTCCCCGCCGAACAGCCGCAAACCTGTGCCGGGGCAGCCAGCCCCGATCTCGGTCCACGCATGCAGTGCAGCGTCTGCCAGTGGATCTACGACCCGGAACTGGGCGAGCCGTTGCAGGACGTGGCTCCAGGTACGCCGTGGAGTGAGGTGCCGGACAACTTCCTCTGCCCGGAATGTTCCCTCGGAAAAGACGTCTTTGACGAACTGGCAACGGAGGCAAAATGAGCAACGGTATCGTCATCATCGGCTCGGGCTTTGCCGCCCGCCAGCTGGTGAAAAATATCCGCAAACAGGACGCTAACGTGCCGCTGACGATGATCGCGGCCGACAGCATGGACGAGTACAACAAGCCCGATTTAAGCCATGTGATTAGCCTGAACCAGCGCGCCGACGATCTCACCCGCCAGACGGCGGGGGAGTTCGCGGAGCAGTTCAACCTGCGTCTGTTTCCGTACATCTGGGTCACCGATATTGACGCCGATGCCCACGTGGTAAAAGCGAAAGATAAAACCTGGCAGTACGACAAGCTGGTGCTGGCGACGGGGGCCTCTGCGTTCGTGCCGCCGGTTACCGGCCGCGAGCTGATGATGACGCTCAACAGCCAGCAGGAGTATCGGGCCAGCGAAACGAAGCTTCGTGATGCAAAACGGGTAATGATTGTTGGCGGCGGTTTGATTGGCACCGAGCTGGCAATGGATTTTTGTCGGGCGGGTAAAGCCGTCACCCTGGTCGACCACGCGGCAAGCATTCTGTCGGCCTTGATGCCTGCAGAAGTAAGCAGTCGCTTACAGCACCGTCTGACCGACATGGGCGTGCATCTGCTGTTGAAATCGCAACTGCAATATCTGAGCGAAACCGAAGGCGGCATTCGCGCGACGCTTGACCGCAATCGCAGCCTGGAAGTCGATGTGGTGGTTGCCGCGACGGGGTTGCGCCCGGAAACGGCGCTGGCGCACCGCGCAGGCGCTGAAACAGGCCGTGGCGTGAAGGTGAATAGCTACCTGCAAACCTCGCAACCCGACATTTACGCCCTGGGGGACTGCGCGGAAATCAACGGCCAGGTACTGCCTTTCCTGCAGCCGATCCAGCTTAGCGCCATGTATCTGGCAAAAAACCTGCTCGGCAACAGCGCGCCGCTGAAATTACCGGCCATGCTGGTGAAGGTGAAAACGCCAGCGTTGCCGCTGCATCTGGCAGGTGAAACCCAGCGCCAGGACCTGAACTGGCAGATCGCTGTGGAAGCTCAGGGAATGGTCGCGCGCGGCTCTGACGCCGATGGCCAGCTCCGCGCCTTCGTGGTTAGCGAAGATCGGATGAAGGAGGCTTTCGCGCTACTGAAATCGCTGCCCGCTTAACCCTTAACCTTTTACCACGCTTACTTAACCCTGGGATTTTATTATCCGCAGCCCCGATGTCCCGGGGCTTTTTTTTACGTAATCTATTAGCAAGATAAATACAAAAGAGGTAAATCATCGCCATCTGTCCTTAACTTATTATTTTACTGAATATAAAAGAGTGAAAACCTTCATAAACAGCAAGATATGCATTCCATTTTTCCAGCAAAACGGCACCCTGATTCGCTTTACCGGAACGACATCATGGCGATTTTACCCCTCAAACACAATGGTTTTAGCGCAGCGCTCAGGAATGTATGACCAGCGCGTCGTAGCCGCGCCAGCGATAGTTGATCATGGAGATCAGCCAGCAGGCGACAAACAGCCCAACCACCACAAAACCGGCGTTGCCGAGGTTATCGTTGACGGCACCAATGCGATCCCAGATGCCGCCGCTGAGGGCAAATTTATCCATCAGCAGCCCCAGCGCTTCCAGCCCGCCGATAAACACCGCCACCACCACAGAGGTACCGGTAATGGTCATGTTGTAGTAGAGCTTGCGCTGCGGTTTGTTGAATGCCCAGCCGTAAGCCCCCACCATCAGCAGGTTGTCGAGGGTATCCACCAGCGCCATGCCGCTGGCGAAAAGCGCCGGGAAGATCATGATTGACCACACCGACATACCGTTTGAGGCGCTGGCGGCAGAGATCCCGAGCACGCCGATTTCAGTGGCGGTATCAAAACCAAGCCCGAACAGAAAACCGACCAGATACATCTGCCAGCTTTTGTTGACCAGGCGGAAAGTCGCGCCAAACAGCCAGTTCATTATTCCGCCCTGCGCCGGGAGGGAGATGTCTCCCTGCACCGCCTGCCCGTTTTTCAGCGCCTGAAAATTGCGCCAGACACCGCGTAAAATCACCATATTAACTAACGCCATCGCCAGCAGGAACGTCGCGGAGACGGCCGTGCCAATCAGGCTGCCGGTTTCATGAAACCAGGCCATATTTTTCTGAAACGCGGTCGCCGTCGCGGCAATGGCGATGGAGGCCAGCACCACAATGGTGGAGTGCCCCAGTGAGAACCACGCCCCGACACCAGAGGGGCGCTTGCCCTGCTGCATCATCTTGCGTGTCACGGTATCAATGGCCGCGATGTGGTCAGCATCCACCGCGTGACGCAACCCATAGCACCAGGCAAGCAGGCTTGCGGCCATTAACGCAGAACTGCTGCTAAAGGCGTTCCACGCCCAGCCCCACGCCAGAAGATTAGCCATTATCAGCGCCAGCAGCAGGAGCGCGGCGCGAGGTTCATTGCGTAAGCGTCGTAACATTTTACATCCTTTTTGAACATGACCGGGCTGCGGCAACCACCGCCTGCCCGAAGGAGATAGCCCCGTCACCCGCAGGCAGATGATGGGGAAAAAGAAGCGTGAAATCAGAGAGGTGTACCCGCAGACGCGCCCGCAGCAGGCGGTTATGCAACACGCCGCCGCTGAAACAGACGGTAGAGAGCAACAGGCGTCGGGCATGGTGTCGGGCTAACGCCGCCAGCCCTTTTGCCAGCGCATCGTGAAAGGCCCACGCGCGCTCACAGGGTTGCGCCTGCCAGGCCAGCCACTGCCGCCAGAAGAGCGCAAGGTTTTCAACCTGAAGCGTCACCGGGTGTTCAACACCCGGGCACTGCGCGGCCAGCGCCTCCAGCCTGCAGGCGGCTTCGCCTTCATAGCGTTGTGTTTCAATACCCAGAGCACAGGCCACCGCATCAAACAACCGCCCGCAGGACGACGCCAGCGGCGCGTTAAGGCCGCGATGAACGGCGGTCGCTAAAAGCGGCCAGTTTTGCGAACGTACGGCACGGGTTTCCGGGTAGCGTTGCCAGTCAGGAACAAACGCCAGGCAGTGTGCCAGCAGATTTCGCCAGGGCTGCATGGCCGCGAGATCGCCGCCCGGCATCGCCACGGCGGGCAGGCCGCCCAGATGCTCGCACTCAAGGTAGTTCACCCGCAGACACTCCCCGCCCCACAGCGCGCCGTGCTCGCCCATGCCGATCCCGTCCAGCGTCAGGGCGATGGCGTCGCCACCGTCGAGCGGCCAGCCGTTTTCGGCAAGGCAGGCCGCGGCATGCGCGTGATGATGCAGTACGGTATCGACCGGCAGCGCCTGCTCCTGTGCCCAGTGCCGGGCGTGATAGCCAGGATGGGCATCGCACACCAGCCGCTCTGGCTGAAAGGCGTAGATCTGCTGCATCAACGACAGTGCTGAACGCCACTGGGCCTCGACACCGTCGTCACTGAGATCGCCAAAATGCTGGCTCAGCACCGCCTGGTTACCGCGCACCAGACAGAAGGTATTCTTCATGTCGGCACCGGTCGCCAGAATAGAGGGAACAGGGCTAAAACCGGCGGGTAACGTGATGGCATCCGGCACGAATCCACGCGCCCGACGCAGCATGGCCCCGTCCTGATCCAGTACGGAATCATCCATCCGCTGCAGGATGTCGCGGTTATGGAGCAGAAAACCGTCAGCAATCTCTGCGAGCTGTTCCAGTGACTGTGGATTACTGATGGCAGGCGGTCTGCCGCTGAGGTTGCCGGAGGTCATCACCAGCGGGCGTTGCGTCTCCTGCATCAGCAAATGCTGCAGCGGATTGGCCGGGAGCATCACACCGAGGCTATCCAGGCCCGGCGCGATGTCGTCCGGGAAGGCCGGCAGCCAGGCTTTAGGGATCAGCACTATGGGCGCGGCAGGCGAGCGCAGCCGCGTTTGCACCGGCTGCGGAAGGCCGTCGGCGCTGGGGATCATCACCGCCAGCGGTTTCCCCGGACGCTGCTTACGTGCCCGCAGCATTGCCACTGCCTGCGGGTTAAGCGCGTCGCAGGCCAGATGAAATCCGCCCAGCCCTTTGATAGCCACGATGCCACCGTTTTTCAGCATCTGCACCGCCGCGTTCAGCGCCAGCTCGCGGGTGACAACCCGATCGGCCGCACGCCACTCAAGCTCAGGCCCGCAGTCCGGGCAAGCCACGGGCTGGGCGTGAAAACGTCGGTCCGCAGGATTGCGGTATTCCGTTTCGCACGGCGAGCAGAGCGGGAATGGCGCCATGGCCGTGGCCGGGCGGTCATACGGCATGGCGCGGATAATGGTAAAACGCGGGCCGCAGTGGGTGCAGTTAATAAACGGGTAACGATAGCGGCGCTCGTGCGGATCGTTCATCTCCGCAAGGCACGCGGGACAGGTGGCGGCATCCGGTACAATCTGGGTGTCCATTGCTCCGCCCGCGCTGTGGCGAATGGTGAATGTCTCCGGCAGCGTTGACCAGTGGAACGGCTGCGTGTCGATACTCTCGATGCGCGCCAGCGGCGGGCAGTCCTGGCGCAGCCTCGCGGTGAAATGCCCCCCATTACCCGCGAGGCGCACCAGCACGCCCTCTCCGTCGTTGCAGACATCGCCGGTCAACTGCAGCGCCTGAGCCAGTTGCCAGACGAAGGGCCGAAAGCCCACGCCCTGCACCTTGCCACGCACCCGCAACTGTACGCCGTTACCGCCCATGACGGATCAGAACAGCAGAGATGAGGTGGTATCGAACGCTGCGCGACGGCGCTTTTCGGCGCTCATCTGCTCGAGCTTATCGCGATCCACGCAAACCAGCGCGTGTGTCGGGCAGGCCTCCATACAGGCCGGACCGGCGTCACGGTGATAGCAAAGATCGCATTTGTTGGCTTCGGCTTTTTCCGCCCGCACGTTCAGCCCCATGCCGCTGTTGCGGACCACCGGACGAACCACCACCTCCATCGCGCCATACGGGCAGGCGACCACGCAGGTTTTGCAGCCGATACAGCGCGCCTGCATCACATGCACAAAGCCTTTTTCACGTTTGATTGCACCGTTAGGGCAGACGTTGGCGCACGGCGCGTCTTCGCACTGACGGCAGATAGCGGCGGTGGAAATATTCACGCCTTTGATGACGTGGATCCGCGGCAAAAAGGTCTCTGGCGTAAGCGAAGCGCAATCCTGCTCCGCCTGATGAGACACCACGCACGCCACTTCACAGGTACGGCAGCCAATGCATTTACTGGCATCGGCCATAATAAAACGGTTCATCTGCTTCTCCAGCATTACAGTCATGCGCGGAGATATTCATAAACCGTGCCAGTTTTTAACTCGTTGATTTATATTGATTTAGAAAATGACGCGGGGGCTGTCATCGTCACTTCTGACGATGACAGCTGTCGACATCAGCGGTGCGGGCCGTCGATGACAGAGTCGCGCAGGATAAGCTCACCCGAGAAGGTTTGCTGATATTTAAACTCGCCGCCGTCGAGCATAAAAATCAGGCGGCTGATGGTCTCTTTAATCATCTCCGTAACCGGAATACGCACGCTGGAGAGCGAGGGCACGATGTAGGGCGCAATCGCCACATCGTCGAAGCCTACCACCGACACCGCATCAGGCGTGGCGACGCCGCTGTCGTGAAGCTGTTTCATGGCGCCAATCGCCATATCGTCGTTACTCGCCACCAGCGCGGTAAAGGTTTCGCCGCGCGAGAGCAGCTCAGACACGGCCGCCGCGCCGCTGGCCGGGTTCCATTTGCCGTGGGCGATCAGCGTCGGACGCAGCGGGATCTGGTGCTGCGCCAGGGCATCTTTGTAGCCGGAGAGACGCTCCACGCCCGTGGGCGAATCCAGCGAGCCGGTGATAAACGCAATGTCACGGTGCCCTTTCTCAATCAGCTGTGACACCGCTTCCTGACAGGAGGCTTTATGATCTGACCAGACGCTGTGGCTGCTGTTTTTACGCAGGCGACGGTTCAGTACCATGATCGGCTGCTCGTATTTCTCGACGATCTCGTCCATCTCTTCCACGCTCAGGAAACGCGGATAGATAATGACCGCGTCACAGCGCATATCAAGCAGGTACTGGATGGCTTCGCGCTCTTCATCGGCGCTGTGCTTGCCGTCCGCGAGGATCAGCTGCCGCCCCTTCTCTTCCGTCATGCGGGCGGCGTGAAACAGCAACTCACTAAAATAGACGCCGTGATACAGGGTGTTGGTCACCACCAGTCCCAGCGTCTGGGTGCGTTTGGTCGCCAGGTTGCGCGCCAGCAAATTGGGGCGATAGCCGCTCTCTTCGATGGCCTGAAACACCCGGTCTTTGGTCTCCTGGCTGACATAGCCATTCCCCGACAGCACCCGGGAAACCGTCGCTTTCGAAACGCCTGCCCGCTTCGCCACTTCAAGCATCGTGGTCATGTTGTTATTCCCTTTCATACTGATGGCACGCAGTGTACTGCACTGCAAAACAATTGTCGCAACGACGCGCTCACGCTTTTTGAACCATCTGGTGATCGCCATCACGAAATGAAAAAATGGTCAAAATGCGATCTTGTTTCATTCAAAGAAACTCATGATGATTATGTGGAACCGGTTTCCTACATACTCTCACAACGACAACAGGATCACATCCGATGGCCAAAAATTATGCCGCGCTGGCGCAAGACGTTGTCAGCGCGCTTGGCGGCAAAGACAACATCGTCGCCGTCACCCATTGCATGACGCGACTGCGTTTCGTCCTGAAAGACGAAACCGCTACCGATACCGCACGTCTGAAAAATATCAGCGGCGTACTGGGCGTGGTACGTAACGACAACCAGTGCCAGGTGATTATCGGCAATACCGTTTCTCAGGCGTACCGTGAGGTGGTGAGCCTGCTGCCAACCGACCTGCAGCCTGCCGTGCCGGAAGGCCCACAGAAATTGACCCTGCGCCGCATCGGTGCCGGGATCCTCGACGCGCTGATTGGCACCATGTCGCCGCTGATCCCGGCGATCATCGGCGGCTCGATGGTCAAGCTGCTGGCGATGATCCTTGAGATGACCGGCGTGCTGGAGAAAGGCGCGCCGACGCTCACCATTTTGACCGTCATCGGCGACGGGGCGTTCTTCTTCCTGCCGCTGATGGTGGCAGCATCTGCCGCCGTGAAATTCAAAACCAACATGTCGCTGGCGATCGCCATAGCAGGCGTGCTGGTGCACCCGAGCTTTATCAAGCTGATGGCGAAAGCCGCGCAGGGTGAGCACGTCGAATTCGCGTTTATCCCGGTGACGGCGGTGAAGTACACCTATACCGTGATCCCGGCGCTGGTGATGACCTGGTGCCTGTCGTATATCGAACGCTGGGTGGATCGCATTACGCCTGCGGTGACGAAAAACTTCCTCAAGCCGATGCTGATCGTGCTGATTGCCGCCCCGCTCGCCATCGTGCTGATTGGGCCGCTGGGGATCTGGATCGGCAGCGCCATCTCCGCGCTGGTCTACACCATCCACGGCTATCTGGGCTGGCTCTCCGTGGCGATCATGGGCGCGCTCTGGCCACTGCTGGTCATGACCGGGATGCACCGCGTCTTTACCCCGACTATCATTCAGACCATTGCCGAAACGGGTAAAGAGGGAATGGTGATGCCGTCGGAAATCGGTGCCAACCTGTCGCTCGGCGGTTCATCCCTGGCGGTGGCATGGAAAACGAAAAACCCGGAGCTGCGCCAGACGGCGCTGGCCGCGGCGGCTTCCGCCATCATGGCGGGCATCTCTGAACCGGCGCTGTATGGCGTGGCGGTTCGCCTGAAACGCCCGCTGATTGCCAGCCTGATTAGCGGCTTTATCTGTGGCGCGGTGGCCGGTATTGCGGGGCTTGCCAGCCACTCAATGGCGGCGCCGGGGCTGTTTACCAGCGTGCAGTTCTTCGATCCGGCCAACCCGATGACCATTGTCTGGGTATTCGGCGTCATGGCGCTGGCGGTCGTGCTCTCCTTCGTGCTGACCCTGATATTAGGCTTTGAAGATATCCCGGTCGAAGACGAGGCTGAAAAAGCCCGCGCCCTGCAGAGTGCGCCGGTGCAGGCCAAAACCGCACAAGTTTAACCGTATAACGAGGTAGAAATGTCTGTTTTTCCACAAGGATTTTTATGGGGCGGCGCGCTTGCCGCCAACCAGAGCGAAGGCGCTTACCGTGAAGGCGGCAAAGGGCTGACCACGGTCGACATGATCCCTCACGGCGCAAACCGCCTGGCGGTGAAGCTTGGTAAGGAAAAGCGTTTTTCGCTGCGTGACGACGAGTTTTACCCAAGCCACGAGGCGATCGATTTTTACCATCGCTACAAAGAGGACATCGCCCTGATGGCGGAGATGGGCTTTACGGTGTTCCGCACCTCGATTGCCTGGAGCCGCCTCTACCCGAACGGCGACGAACCGCTGCCGAATAAAGAGGGCATTGCCTTCTATCGCGCGGTGTTTGAAGAGTGCAAAAAGTACAACATTGAGCCGCTGGTCACCCTGTGCCACTTCGATGTGCCGATGCATCTGGTGACGGAGTACGGCTCCTGGCGCAACCGCAAGATGGTGGATTTCTTCGCCCGCTACGCCCGCACCTGTTTCGAAGAATTTAACGGCCTGGTGAAATACTGGCTCACCTTCAACGAGATCAACATCATGCTGCACAGCCCGTTCTCCGGCGCGGGGCTGGTGTTCGAAGAAGGTGAAAACGAAGATCAGGTGAAATACCAGGCCGCGCACCACGAGCTGGTCGCAAGCGCGCTGGCGACCAAAATCGCCCACGAGGTAAACCCGGAAAACCAGGTCGGCTGCATGCTGGCGGGCGGGAATTTCTACCCTTACTCCTGCAAGCCGGAAGACGTATGGATGGCGCTGGAGAAAGATCGCGAGAACCTGTTCTTTATCGACGTGCAGGCGCGCGGCAGCTATCCGGCCTACTCCGCCCGCGTGTTCCGCGAAAAAGGGGTGGTGATTGTGAAAGATCCGGGCGACGACGAACTGCTGAAAAACACCGTCGACTTTGTCTCGTTCAGCTATTACGCCTCGCGCTGCGCGTCGGCCGATATGAATGCGAACAATACCAATGCGGCGAACATCGTCAAATCCCTGCGCAACCCGCATATTCAGGTGAGCGAATGGGGCTGGGGCATCGATCCGCTCGGCCTGCGCATCACCATGAACATGATGTACGACCGCTATCAGAAACCGCTGTTCCTGGTGGAAAACGGCCTTGGCGCAAAAGATGTCATTGATGAAAACGGCGAAATTAACGATGACTACCGCATCAGCTATCTGCGCGAGCATATCCGCGCGATGGGCGATGCCATTGAGGACGGTGTGCCGCTGATGGGCTATACCACCTGGGGCTGCATTGACCTGGTGGCGGCCTCAACGGGCGAAATGAGCAAGCGCTACGGGTTTGTCTATGTGGACCGCGACGATGCCGGAAACGGCACGCTGGAGCGCAAACGCAAGAAATCGTTCTGGTGGTATAAGAAGGTGATTGCGAGTAACGGGGGGGATCTGGCGTAGCCTGTTGCTTCCCCCTCACCCCGGCCCTCTCCCCACAGGGGAGAGGGTGTGTTTTGTCCCCTCTCCCCTATGGGGAGAGGGTTAGGGGGAGGGGCTGGAACCCACCCTTTCCAACCCACCCCGCAAGCCGTGAATAGACCACTTCCACCGCGGCTTTCACCGGGGGTGTCATCGGGTAATAAAATCCGACGATGTCCGGCTGAATGCCCAAAAACAGCACCTCGCCCACGTCCTCTTTGATCTGATCCACCAGATAGTTAAGCGGCATATTATGCGTGGTCATCATGAACATGTCGGCAATGTCGTCCGGGTCGATCAGGCGGATGTCCCCCGGGTTCAGCCCCATATCCGTAGCATCGACAATCAACAGCCGATCAGGGTGCAGCTCGCGGATGGCCACCACATCGTTTTCCGGCGCGCTGCCGCCGTCAATCACCACCCAGTTGCCCTGCGGGTTCGCGGCACACATCTCTGCCAGCAGCGGGCCTGCGCCGTCGTCGCCCATCATGCTGTTGCCGACACACAGTAAAACGTCAATCACGTAATCTCCTCACCATCAGGTAGATGGCACTTTCCTGATGAATATCATGCAGCATGCTGAGCAGCGTTTTGCTCCACGCCTGCTGTTCGGGGGTTTGCCGTTTCAGCGCCGCGTCAAACGCGTTCGCCAGCATCGCAATATGGTTGGCGTCGATAACGATCTCACCGTACTTCGGTACTCCTTCCATTTTGCGCCGCGCCGTACTGCCCTCTTCCAGCGTGGCGATCCACGCCAGATAGTCGGACCACGGGCAGCTCAGCGCCGCCTCCAGGCAGTCGATCACCCCGAGGTGATGCCCAATCGCCAGGCTGTAATAGACCACCTGCTGCGCCGCGTCCGGCGTGGCATCGTTCTCATCAATAAATTTACGGCTCAGCTGACTGAACACCACCGTCTCACTCATCGGATACGCGCCTCATCCACAATGCTGTTCAGGTTCGCCACAATCTCATTGAGACGCGGGTCGTTTTCCGCCTCCAGCCAGCGCGCCACCTGGTGCTCGCCCTGGCTCAGCAAGCGCAGGTAATCGTCGGCAATCTGACGGCCATAGCGATAGCCCGCCAGCCTGCGCGCCGTGCGATCGACCTTCACCCGCAGCGGCTGCACCATTTCCGGGTGCAGGATCATCGCAGGCTGATTGTCGGGTTCACCCGGTTCACGGGCGTGGATTTTCTGCTCCAGCAGGCCGAGCGCCATGGCAAAGCCGTACAGCGTGGCGGCAGGCGTCGGCGGACAGCCCGGAATGTAGACGTCCACCGGCACGATTTTGTCGGTGCCGCCCCACACGCAGTAGAGGTCGTGGAAGATGCCGCCGCTGTTACCGCACGCCCCATAGGAGATGCAGATTTTCGGATCGGGCGTAGACTGCCAGGCGCGCAGCGCGGGCGATCGCATGGCGCGGGTGACGGCCCCGGTGAACAGCAGAATGTCGGCATGACGCGGAGACGGCACCACTTTGATGCCGAAGCGTTCGGCGTCAAACAGCGGTGACAGCGTGGCGAAGATCTCAATCTCGCAGCCGTTGCAGCCGCCGCAGTCCACGCGGTAAACGTAGGCCGAGCGTTTGATTTTTTTCAACAGCGACGCCTTCATGCTGGCGATGGACTCCTCCACCGTCATTGGCACCGGAATGCCCCGCTCGTCGCGCGGACCGAGTAAGTTTTCCATCAGCTGGCCTCTCTCATATGACGGGTGATATCGATGCGGTCGGACGGCAGCAGACATTTCTGCCGTTTGCATTCCGGGCAGGTTTCAAAGCTTTCGCGATGATGCTCCGCGCGGGCATCGCCGTTGTGCTTAAGCAGCGTGATGGCATAGTCGATCTCTTTTTGCACGGCGAACGGACGTTTGCAGACGCGGCAGTTACACAGGGCAAAACGCGACTGCTGCAAAAAGTCCTCTTTCTTCCACACCGCCAGCTCGTACTCCTGAGACAGACGAATGGCGACCGTCGGGCAAACCTCTTCGCAGCGGCCGCAGAAAATGCAGCGTCCGAGGTTAAACTGCCAGGCCAGCTCGCCGGTTTTCAGATCCGTTTCCACCGTCAGGGCATTCGACGGACAGGCGTTGACGCAGGCCGCACAGCCGATGCACTGCTGCGGGTTGTGCTCCGGCTTGCCGCGAAAGTTTTTATCCACCGGCATCGGCTCCAGCGGGTAGCGGCTGGTGGGCGTGCCGGTTTTGATCACTTTTTTGATAAAGGTAAACATGACGAGTCCTTATTTCAGCGGCGAGTTCTTACGCTCGATGCTGTAGCGCTCAAGCTCTTTGTACGGCACCACCTGGCTTTTCTTCTTGCGCACGTCCACCACGGTCATGCGGTCGGTGCAGGAGTAGCACGGGTCGAGGCTGCCGATGATCAGCGGCGCGTCGGAGACCGTGTTGCCGCGCAGCATATAGCGCAGGGTTGGCCAGTTGGCGTAGGTGGCCGCACGGCAGCGCCAGCGGTAAAGCTTCTGATTATCGCCGGTCATGCTCCAGTGGATGTCGTCCCCGCGCGGCGCTTCGGCAAAGCCGAGGGCAAAGCGGTTCGGGATGTAGGTGAAGCCCTCCACCATCAGCGGACCGCCCGGCAGGTTATCGAGCCCAAAGTCGATCATATTCAGCGCGGTGAAGACCTCGTTGATACGCACCTTCAGGCGGGAGATGACGTCGCAGCCCTGTTCGCTGTGTACGGTCATTGGCAGCAGGCCGTAACCGACAAACGGGTGATCGGCGCGGGTGTCGCGGGCGTGGCCGCTGGCGCGCACCATCGGGCCAACGTTGCTGAAGTCACGGGCGATCTCCGGATCAAGGCGGCCGATCCCCACGGTACGCTGCTCGATGTTGGGCGTGCTGAGCAGCATATCCACCAGCTCCTGCACGTCGCGACGCATCTGCTGTGCCAGCTGTCGGGTCTGGATCATGTCGTTTTTAAGCAGGTCACGGCGGATCCCACCGATCAGGTTCAGACCGTAGGTTTTACGCGCCCCGGTGAGGATCTCCGCCATCTTCATCGACGCCTCGCGCACGCGGAAGAACTGCATAAACCCGGAGTCGAAACCGACAAAGTGACAGGCCAGACCGAGATTCAGCAGGTGCGAGTGCAGACGTTCCACTTCCAGCAAAATGGCGCGGATCATCTGCGCGCGCTCCGGCACCACGATCCCCATGCCGTTCTCCACCGAGGTGGTATAGGCGGTGCTGTGGGCGAAGCCGCAGATGCCGCACACGCGGTCCGAGAGGAATGTCACCTCGTTATAGCCCATCCGGGTTTCCGCCAGCTTCTCCATGCCGCGATGGACGTAGAACAGGCGGTAGTCGGCGTCGATAATGTTTTCGCCATCAACAAACAGGCGGAAGTGGCCTGGTTCATCAGAGGTGACGTGCAGCGGGCCAATCGGCACCACGTTGTTCTTTTTGTTGCCGAGTTCGTTAATGAACTCGTAGGTTTCGCTGTCGGTGGTTGGGGCCGGACGCTGGCGGTAGTCCATGCTGTCTTTGCGCAGCGGATACAGTTCGTCCGGCCAGTCGTCCGGCAGCACCAGGCGGCGTTCATCCGGCAGCCCCACCGGCACCAGGCCATACATGTCACGCACTTCGCGCTCGCCCCAGACGGCGGCAGGCACGCGGGGCGTGACGGACGGGTACTCCGGCTTGTTCGGGTCGACTTCCACGCGTACGGTAAGCCAGCACTTCTCGCCCTGCTCCATCGACATCACGTAGTACACCGCGTAATTGCCGCACAGCTGACGCTCGTCATTGCCGAACAGCACCGACAGCCAGCCGCCCTGCTGGTAGTAAAGAAATTCCACCACTTCCGGCAGATAGTTCACCTTAATGGTGACGGTTACCTGGTCTTTGGTCTGCCATCCTTCATCCAGCACAACACCCGGAAAAGCCTGATGCAACGCGGCGAGATACTGCTGACCTTTCTTTTCTTCAGACATAAATACTCTCTTTAATCACGCCACCAGCAAGGAGACGAACGCTAAAAATGCAAAACCAAAACCGGCCCAGGTGATGCGCGAGGTCGCGACAAAGCGCAGACGTGCCATGCTGTTTTCAAACAGGGCAATCACCAGCACGCCGACCAGCAGCTTGAGCGCGGCAACCACCACGGCCAATATCAGTCCTCCAGCGGAGAAGTGCGTCATCTGCCCCCACGGGAAGAAGACGCCAACAAACATCTGCAGGACCACCAGCTGCTTAAGGCTGATGCCCCACTTAAGCACCGCAAAGCCGTAGCCGCTGTATTCGGTCAACGGCCCTTCCTGTAGCTCCTGCTCGGCTTCTGCGAGGTCAAACGGCAATTTGCCCATCTCAATAACGGTGGCGAACGCGCAGGCGCAAAGGGCCAGCACTAGCGGGAGGGTACGTGACACCGGCCAGTGGTAAACGGTGTGGGTGATAAAGCTGATATGGGTGGAACCCGCGACCTGCGCGGCCACCCACAGCCCCAGCAGCAGGATCGGTTCGACCAGCACGCCCAGCATCGCCTCGCGGCTGGCGCCGATACCGGTAAACGGGCTGCCGGTATCCAGGCCCGCAATAGCAAAGAAGAAGCGGGCAATGGCGAAGAGGTAAATCAGCGTAATCAGATCCCCAAGTGCAGGCAGCGGCGAGCCTACCGTGACCACCGGCAGCGCGGTGGCGATGGTCAGCATCACGCCGACCATTACGAACGGCGTCAGGCGGAAGACCCAGCCTGCGGCATCCGGCGCCACGCTCTGGCGGGAGAGCAGCTTGAAGAGATCGCGGTACTCCTGGAGCACGCCAGGCCCGCGACGGTTGTGCATCCGGGCGCGCGCCACGCGCGTGATGCCCGACAGCAGTGGCGCAACGGCGAACAGCACCAGCGCCTGAAGTATTGCCAGTAACAGACTCATGTCAGGCTCCTCGTGAAATCACAATGACCACCAGCACCGCCAGCTCGATCAGCGCCAGACGGCGGAACAGCGCAGGTACAGCGGCGCTCTGCCAGCCCGGCATCCAGCCCACCGGGTTCAGCCAGTGGCGCAGCTTCAGCACGGCAGCGAAGTTCTCTTTCACCGGCATGGCAAAACCGTGGGCGGTGATGACCATCGATTGTTCGTGTTCGTAGCCACAGGCCCAGGCCGCGCCGCGCGAGCGGGAGGGGAGTCGGTCGCGCCTGAAGAACAGCATCAGCACAAACGGCAGCAGCGGTGCAGCAATCAGCAGCAGCGCCATCATCGGCTGGGAGACGATGGTATGGGCGGTGGTCAGCGGCAGTGGAATGGCGTTACCCAGCAGCGGCAGCAGCCATGGGGCGGCGACCCCGCCCGCGATGCAGCACAGCGCCAGCGCGACCACGCTGGCACACATCAGTATCGGGGCGCAGCAGGCGTTTTCCGCTTCCCGCGTGCGCGGTGCGCCGAGGAAGGTGACGCCGTAGACTTTTGCCATACACATCACCGCCAGCGCCCCGGTTATCGCCAGCCCAACCGCCAGCAGCGGGCCGAGCAGCCGGGCGATAAAGGCGTCGCTCTGACCGAGCGCGAAGAAGGACTGGTAGATCACCCACTCGCCCGCAAAGCCGTTCAGCGGCGGCAACGCGGCCATCGCCATCAGCCCGACCAGCATGGCGAGAGAAATCACCGGCATCTTTTTGCCAATGCCGCCGAGTTTTTCGATATCCCGATGACCGGTACGGAACCAGACGCTGCCCGCGCCCAGGAACAGGGTGCTTTTAAACAGGCTGTGGTTAACGAGGTGATACAGCCCCCCGATAAACCCGGCGGCAATCAGCGCCGGTTGATTAAGTGCCAAGCCGGTCACGCCTGCGCCGATGCCGAGCAGGATAATGCCGATATTTTCCAGGGTGTGGTACGCCAGCAGACGCTGAATGTTGTGCTCCATCAGCGCATACAGCCCGCCGACAAAGGCGGTAACCATACCTGCGATAAGCAGCGCGACACCCCACCACAGCGGCGGCTGGCCGCCAGTCAGGGTGATCGTCAGAATGCCGAACAGACCGACTTTCATCACCACGGTGGAAAACAGCGCGGCAGCGGGTGCAGAGGCATTCGCGTGCGCCTGCGGCACCCAGCCGTGCAGGGGGATGATCCCGGCCAGCAGGCCAAAGCCCACCACGCCCAGCAGCCAGACGTCATTTCCCAGCGGCTGACCGTTAAGCGCTGCGAAGTCGAGCGTGCCGAAACGTTGCCACACCAGCCAGCAGGCCAGCGCCAGCAGCAGCGTGCCGAGGCGACCGAGCGCAAACCACAGCTTGCCGGAGGCGCTACATCCCGTCAGGAATACGCCGCAGAGCGCCATGATCTCCGCCATCACCACCAGCGCGCCGAGGTTGCTGGCAATGACGGTGCAGACCGCCGACGCCATCAGCAGGTTAACCAGCAGACCATTCGCGCGGGTGTGCTGATGGCGGTGCCAGTCAATATTGAACAGGCTGATAAACACCCCGCACAGGCCAAAGGTCACCAGCCAGATGGCGTTCAGCGGCGTGAGCTGAACGGTATGACGGACGATCGGAATCATTGCTTCGGCGGTCTGGCCGCTGAGTAACACTGCCGTACCTGCTGCCAGCGTCATCAGGCTGCCCACCGCCCCGCCGATACCGGCGATCCAGCCGCTCAGGGTTTTATGGAATGACAGGAGCCACGCCAGCACAGCAGCGGCGGCAAAGTACGCCACGGCGCTGTTAATCATGAATATCGCGTTCATTTCGCCCCCTCGTTAAGCGCCTGAAGCAGAGAAAGATCGCCGACGTCGGTATTAATGGTCAGCTCGCGCTTGCGTTTGCTGGTGCGGGCAATATCGCGAATGTTGACCAGAATCAGCACTTTGGTCGGGCAGGTGCGCACGCAGGCCGGGCCCTGCTCATCGAAGCTGCACAGGTCGCACTTCACCGCCACCGCACGCACGCCGGGCACCCAGTCAAGCAGCGTACTGACACGTGCCGGAGCCGGGGGAGCAGGTGGCGCTTTTGGGGTGTTGGCATTCGCCGGAATATGCAGCGGACGGCTGCCGGAAAATTCAATCGCACCGAACGGGCAGGCTATGCCGCACAGCTTGCAGCTCACGCACAGGCTTTCGTTCAGCTGTACCGCGCCGTCAACGCGGGTGATGGCATTCACCGGACAGACGCCCGCGCACGGCGCATCTTCACAGTGGTGGCAGAGCTGCGGGGCAGACTCTTTTTCATTACGCATGACGCGCAGGCGCGGCATGGACTGGAGCCCGTGCAGGCGGTGCGTTTCCGAACAGGCCGCCTCACAGGTTCGACAGCCAATACAGACCGTCGAGTCAGCAATTACAAAACGGTTCACCGGGTCATCCTCTGGTGATAGTCATTTTTGACGAAAAACTGTCATGTCGACACTTCTCGACACGTGATGATCAGGCCACGTCCGCTGAGGCGTGTTCATCCATCAGCTGCTTCAGGTTGACCGGAAGATCGTGCTCTACGGCGGTGTACAGACCGTTATAAACCGGCGCGATTTTTTCCAGATAGTGCTCCAGCACCTGCTGGCGATCGCGGTTGCTGACGTGACCGTCAACCATGCCGTCGGCCATCAGTTGCGCCTTCGCAATACACTGTTTTTCACCCTCTTTTGTCTCGACGTAGTACTCAATGGTGTGACTGTTGAAGGTGTCGGCCAGGGTGACGTAAATCGTGAAATGGCCGAACAAAACAAAGCGCATATCCCCCTGCGCCGCACAGCTCATAGCGTGGTGAAGACGGGCTTTGGAGAGGGTGATCCCCTGGACCAGCGAGTTGCAGTAAAGGTGCCACTGGTCCTGTAACTGCTGGTGACGCTGCGCGATGTAATCCGCTTTTTCGCTAATTTCCCAAATAGTCATAGAAGGTATCCGGTTAATGGAGATAGCGGCTGTTAAGCAGATTCCATGCCAGTTTTTAATACATTGATATTTAATGGATTTAATTCAAAACAGGCTGTCAACAAGAGGGTGTCGACGTGTCATTTCGACAGCGTTGACATCGTCACCCCCTAACCAAAACCAGGCTGGCATTGTTATTGCATTAACGGGGCAATTCATTAAGGAGGCGTTATGCACGAAATCACCCTCTGCCAGCGGGCACTGGAACTCATCGAACAGCAGGCAGCGCAAAACCACGCGACGCGCGTGACCGGCGTCTGGCTGAAGGTCGGGGCCTTTTCCTGCGTCGAAACCAGCGCCCTCACCTTCTGTTTTGAGCTGGTGTGCCGCGGCACGCTGGCGGAAGGCTGCGAACTTCATATTGAAGAGCAACAGGCGGAGTGCTGGTGCGAGCAGTGTCAGCAGTACGTCACCCTGCTGTCGTCGAAGGTCCAGCGCTGCCCACAGTGTCAGCACACCGGCCTTCGCATCGTGGCGGATGACGGGATGCAGATCCAACGCCTTGAAATCGAGAAGGAGTAAAGTATGTGTAGTACCTGCGGTTGCGCCGAAGGCAACCTGTATATCGAAGGGGATGAACACCGTCCTCACTCCGCGTTTCGCTCCGCCCCTTTTACCCCCGCACCGCGTCCGGCAGCGGCACTCACCGGGATTCGCTTTGCGCCTCAACGCTCCGATATGGGCGATCTTCATTACGGCCACGGCGAGGCGGGTACCCATGCGCCGGGCATGAGCCAGCGCCAGATGCTGAACGTAGAAATCAACGTACTCGATAAAAACAACCAGATCGCCGCCCGCAACCGCGCCCGGTTTGCCGCACGTCAACAGCTGGTGCTCAACCTCGTCTCCAGCCCCGGCTCCGGCAAAACCACGCTGCTGACGGAAACGCTCAAACGCCTGAACGAACGCGTCTCCTGCGCGGTGATCGAAGGCGATCAGCAAACGGTCAACGATGCCGCCCGTATTCGTGAAACCGGCACCCCGGCGATTCAGGTCAATAACGGTAAAGGCTGCCATCTGGATGCGCAGATGATTGCCGATGCCGCGCCGCGTCTGCCACTGGAGGATAACGGCATTCTGTTTATCGAAAACGTCGGCAATCTGGTCTGCCCGGCCAGCTTCGATCTCGGGGAGCGGCATAAAGTGGCGGTCCTCTCGGTGACCGAAGGAGAAGACAAGCCGCTCAAATATCCGCATATGTTTGCCGCCGCGTCGCTGATGCTGCTGAACAAAGTCGACCTGCTGCCGTACCTGAATTTCGACGTGGATAAATGTCTGGCTTATGCCCGTGAAGTTAACCCGGACATTGCGATCCTGCTGGTCTCCGCCACGCGCGGCGACGGCATGGCGCACTGGCTAAACTGGCTGGAGAGTGAACGATGTGCATAGGCGTCCCTGGACAAATCCATTCCATTGACGGAAACCAGGCCAAAGTGGAGGTCTGCGGCATATTGCGTGACGTCGATTTAACGCTGGTGGGCAGCACCGATGAGACGGGCGTCTCGCGCCTTGGTCAGTGGGTGCTGGTACACGTGGGGTTTGCCATGAGCGTGATTAATGAAGCGGAAGCGCGCGACACGCTGGATGCCCTGCAGAACATGTTCGATGTGGAGCCGGACGTCGGCGCGCTGCTGTACGGCGAGGAGCGGTAATTATGCGTTACGTTGATGAATACCGCGCACCTGAGCAGGTGATGCAGCTTATCGGTCATCTGAAAACGCGGGCCGCCCTGCTGAAACACACGGCGGAAAAGCCGCTGCGGATCATGGAAGTCTGCGGCGGGCACACCCATGCCATTTTCAAATTTGGCCTCGATCAGCTGCTGCCGGACAACATTGAGTTTATCCACGGCCCGGGCTGCCCGGTTTGCGTGCTGCCCATGGGGCGCATTGACAGCTGTATCGAGATCGCCAGCCAGCCTGACGTCATTTTCTGTACCTTTGGCGACGCGATGCGCGTGCCGGGGAAAAAGGGCTCGCTGCTGCAGGCCAAAGCGCGCGGCGCGGATGTGCGCATCGTGTACTCGCCGATTGATGCCCTGAAGCTTGCAACCGATAACCCAGGCCGAAAGGTGGTATTTTTCGGGCTGGGTTTTGAGACCACCATGCCCGCTACGGCGATCACGCTGCAGCAGGCAAAACGCAGCAACGTCACCAATTTTTTCTTTTTTTGTCAGCACATTACGCTTATTCCGACGCTGCGCAGCCTGCTGGACGCCCCGGATAACGGCATTGACGCGTTCCTGGCACCGGGCCATGTCAGCATGGTGATCGGTACCGGGGCCTACGGCTTTATCGCTGACGATTACCATCGCCCGTTAGTCGTCGCTGGTTTCGAACCTCTTGATCTACTGCAAGGCGTCACCATGCTGGTTGAGCAGAAAATAGCAGCCCTGAGCGCGGTGGAAAATCAGTACCGCCGCGTGGTGCCGGATGCCGGAAATGAACGGGCGCAGCAGGCGATAGCTGACGTATTTAGCGTTGAGGGCGACAGCGAGTGGCGCGGGCTGGGGTTGATTGCTGAATCCGGCGTGCGCCTGACCCCAGCCTACCGGTCGTTTGATGCAGAAACGCATTTCCGCCCACAGCCACAACAGGTTTGCGACGATCCCCAGGCCCGCTGCGGCGAGGTCCTTACCGGAAGATGTAAACCCCACCACTGCCCGTTATTTGGCAATACCTGTAACCCGCAAACGGCATTTGGCGCGCTGATGGTCTCTTCCGAAGGGGCATGTGCCGCGTGGTATCAGTACCGCAACCAGGAGAGTGAAGCATGAACACGGTTGAAATGGCACACGGCAGCGGCGGTCTGGCGATGCAGCAGCTGATAAACCGGCTGTTTATGGAGGCCTTTGATAACCCCTGGCTCGCCGAGCAGGAAGACCAGGCCCGCATTGACCTCGCTTCCCTCACCGCCCAGGGCGACAGGCTGGCCTTCTCCACCGACAGCTATGTGATTGACCCGCTATTCTTCCCCGGCGGCGATATCGGCAAGCTGGCAGTCTGCGGTACCGCGAACGATGTCGCCGTCAGTGGTGCCATTCCGCGCTACCTCTCCTGCGGATTTATCCTTGAAGAAGGTTTGCCGATAGAGACACTCGCGGCGGTGGTCAGCAGCATGGCGCACACCGCGCGCGAGGCAGGGATTGCTATCGTCACCGGCGATACCAAGGTGGTGCAGCGCGGCGCGGCGGATAAGCTCTTTATCAACACCGCCGGGATGGGGGCGATCCCTGCCGATATTCACTGGGGCGCGCAGCAACTGGCCGTGGGCGACGTGCTGCTGGTCAGCGGCACACTGGGCTGTCACGGGGCGACCATCCTTAATCTGCGCGAAGGGCTGGGGCTGGACGGGGAACTGCGCAGCGACTGCGCGGTGCTCACCCCGCTTATCCAGACGCTGCGGGCGATCCCCGGCGTGAAAGCCCTGCGGGATGCCACCCGTGGCGGCGTCAATGCCGTGGTGCATGAGTTCGCGGCCTGCTGCGGCTGCGGTATTGAACTTACTGAGCGCAGCCTGCCCGTGAAGCCTGCGGTTCGCGGGCTGTGCGAGCTGCTGGGACTGGATCCGCTCAATTTTGCTAATGAAGGCAAGCTGGTGATAGGCGTTGAGCGCACCGCGGCCGAAGCCGTACTTGAACAGTTGCGGGCGCATCCGTCAGGAAAAGAGGCCGCGATAATTGGTGTGGTGGTTGAGCGCAAAGGGGTGCGCCTGGCCGGACTGTATGGCGTGAAGCGCACGCTGGATCTGCCGCACGCGGAACCGTTACCCCGCATTTGCTAGAACCGCGCGAAAAGCGGTCGGCACGGAATTTATTTTTTTTGCCCGTTTCTACTGGAAAGCACTATGCCGTATACACCGATGAGCGATCTCGGACAGCAGGGTCTGTTCGACATTACGCGAACACTTTTACAGCAGCCCGACCAGGGTGCGCTGAGCGATGCCCTGACGCGTCTGGTCAGGCAATCTGCACTGGCAGACAGCTCCGCCATTGTGCTCTGGCATAGCGGGAGCCATCGTGCGAGCTACTTCTCCACACGAGAAAACGGAAAAGCGTTTGAATACGAAGACGAAACGTATCTCGCTCACGGGCCGATACGCCGTATTCTTTCCCGGCCGGAAGCGCTGCACTGCAATTTTGAGGAGTTCCGTCAGGCGTGGCCGATGCTGGCCCGGAGCGCCTTATATCAGCCGTTTGGTCATTACAGCCTGCTGCCGCTGGCGGTGGAAGGCCACATTTTTGGTGGCTGCGAGTTTATCCGTAATACCGACCAGCCATGGAGCGAGGCGGAATATGAGCGTCTGCACACCTTCACCCAGATAGTGGCCGTCGTCGCCGAGCAGATCCAAAGCCGCGTCAGCAATAATGTGGATTACGACCTGCTGAGCCGTGAGCGTGACAACTTCCGCATTCTGGTGGCAATCACCAACGCCGTGCTCTCCCGTCTCGACATGGATGAGCTGGTCAGCGAAGTGTCGAAGGAGATCCATCACTACTTCAAAATTGACGCCATCAGCATTGCCTTGCGCGGCCATCGCAAGGGCAAGCTCAACATCTACTCCACGCACTATCTCGACGAAGCGAACCCGGCCCATGAGCAGAGCGAGGTGGATGAAGCGGGAACCCTTTCTGAACGGGTGTTTAAAAGTAAGGAGATCCTGCTGCTCAATCTCAGCGAGCAGGATGTGATGGCGCCTTACGAGCGAATGCTGTTTAACATCTGGGGCAACAAAATCCAGACCCTGTGCCTGCTGCCGTTGATGTCCGGTGACACCATGCTGGGCGTTCTCAAGCTGGCGCAGTGTGAGGAAGGGGTGTTCACCACCGCCAACCTGAAGCTGCTGCGTCAGATTGCCGAGCGTATCTCCATCGCGCTGGATAACGCGCTGGCGTATCAGGAGATCCACCGTCTGAAAGAACGGCTGGTGGATGAAAACCTGGCGCTGACGGAACAGCTTAACAATGTCGACAGCGAGTTTGGCGAAATCATTGGACGCAGCGATGCCATGTACAGCGTGCTCAAACAGGTGGAGATGGTCGCGCAAAGCGACAGTACAGTGCTGATCCTGGGCGAAACCGGTACGGGTAAGGAGCTGATTGCCCGCGCGATCCACAATCTCAGCAACCGCAACAGCCGCCGGATGGTGAAAATGAACTGTGCCGCCATGCCTGCGGGTCTGCTGGAAAGCGATCTCTTTGGCCATGAGCGCGGCGCGTTTACCGGTGCCAGCAGCCAGCGACTGGGCCGTTTTGAACTGGCGGATAAAAGCTCGCTGTTCCTCGACGAAGTGGGCGATATGCCGCTGGAGCTACAGCCTAAACTGCTGCGCGTGCTGCAGGAACAGGAGTTCGAACGTCTTGGCAGCAATAAGCTGATTCAGACCGACGTGCGGCTGATTGCCGCCACCAACCGCGATCTGAAAAAAATGGTCGCCGACCGCGAGTTTCGCAGCGACCTCTACTATCGCCTGAACGTGTTCCCGATTTGCCTGCCGCCCCTGCGCGAGCGCCCGGAAGATATCCCGCTGCTGGTCAAAGCGTTTACCGCCAAAATTGCCCGCCGGATGGGACGCAACATCGACAGCATTCCCGCCGAGACGTTACGCACCCTTTCCTCGATGGAGTGGCCCGGCAACGTGCGCGAGCTGGAAAACGTCATTGAGCGTGCGGTGCTGCTGACGCGCGGTAATGTGCTGCAACTCTCCCTGCCGGAGGTTTCTCTGCCGGACTCTCCCGCGGCCGCGACCGACGTGGCCCAGGACGGGGAAGATGAATATCAATTGATTGTCCGCGTGCTGAAAGAGACCAACGGCGTGGTGGCCGGGCCGAAAGGGGCAGCCCAGCGTCTGGGGTTAAAACGCACCACCCTGCTGTCGCGCATGAAGCGCCTTGGAATAGATAAAGAGAGCCTGATTTAAGGCGCACTCCGGCGGTGCTTTCTGGCACCGCCTTTTGTCACCCTGCGTTATTGTCCCTCATTGACACACAATATTTTCCTCTGTATAAAATTCCGCCTTAATAATGAGTTTCATTTGCATCAAAAATAACTTTAATGAAGGGTAGCGTTTAATGAAGAAGGTCATCTGCGCGTTAGGCCTGGCGGTTGCGTCGGTCAGTTCTGCTCTGGCAACCACTTATCCTCTGACCATTGAAAACTGCGGTTATAAAGAGACCTTCACCAAAGCGCCGGAACGCGTCGTGGCCCTTGGTCAAAATACCGTTGAGATTTTGCTTCTGCTGGGTCTGGAAGATAAGGTGAAGGCCAGCGCCTTCTGGCCGACCAAAGTGCTGCCGCAGCTGGCGGAACAGAATGCCAAAATCAAAACGCTCACCGTCGAAATTCCTACGCTGGAATCTATCCTTGCGCAAAACCCCGATTTTGTTCCTGCACAATTGCCGCTGCTGCTCGGGCCAGAAAGTAAGGTCGCAAAACGTGAGGATCTGGCTACCGTCGGCGTGAACAGCTATTTATCACCGGGCATGTGCGCCACTAAAAAAGCCTCGGGCGATATGTACGGCAGCCGCCAGAAGCTGTGGGACATGACATACCTTTATAAAGAGATTGAAGATTTCGCCAAAATTTTCAACGTTGAAGACCGTGGTCAGGCCGTTATCGCCAGCTTTAAAAAACGTGAGGCAGACCTGCGCAAAGAATTTGGCAAAAGCAAAAAAGACCTCTCCTTTGTGTTCTGGTTCTCAAGCGCCTCTCCTTCTGCTGATGCCTACGTGGGCGGTAAAAACAGCGCCTCAGGCTTTATCGCTGACGTACTGGGTGGCCATAACGCCATCACCGCCGAGGCCGAATGGCCAACCGTGGGCTGGGAAAGCATCATTGCCGCTAACCCGGACGTGATTGTGGTCTCAAGCCTCGACCGTAACCGCTGGGCGCTGGATAACGCGGAAGCGAAAATCAAATTCCTGAAAAGCGATCCGGCCGTCAGCCAGCTTGATGCCGTCAAAAAAGGCCATATCGTGGTGATGGACGGCCAGGCAATGAACCCGACGATCCGTACCATTTATGGCGCTGAACAGGTGGGCGAACAGCTCAGAAAACTGGGGCTGAACTGATGACGGCAGCCGTACTTCAGGCCCGACAGGGCCTGTTCCTGACCACTTCCGCCCTGCTGGCTATTGTCCTGTTGTTTCTGGTGATAGCCCTAGGCGTAAGCGTCGGAGAGTTGTCGATTCCGCTGTCCAATGTCTTTTATGCTATCGGTAATAAGCTGGGGCTGACCGCGGTTCCGCTCAACCGCATCTATGAGAGCGTGATCTGGGACTTCCGCCTGAGCCGCGCGCTGGTGGCGGCCTGCTGCGGCGCGGGGCTGGCTATCTGCGGCGCGGTTTTGCAGAGCCTGCTGAAAAACGCGCTGGCTGAACCTTACGTGCTCGGCGTCTCTGCGGGGGCGTCCACCGGCGCGGTTTCCGTCGTGGTGCTGGGGATGGGGACCGGCGCGGTGTCGCTCTCTGCGGGCGCGTTTGCTGGCGCATTCGCCGCCTTTGCGTTTGTCGCCTTTCTGACCAACGGCGCACGCGGCGGCAACGAGCGCACCATTCTGGCGGGCGTAGCCGCCTCTCAGCTCTTCAACGCCATCACCGCCTATACCATCAGCACCTCTGCCAGCGCGCAGCAGGCGCGGGATGTGATGTTCTGGCTGCTGGGCAGCTTTAGCGGTGTACGCTGGCTTGAATTCCAGCTGGCACTGGTTGTGGTGCTGATTGGGTTAGCCATTTGCCTCTACTATTCCCGGGCGCTGGATGCCTTTACCTTTGGTGACGACGCCGCGGCCTCGCTGGGGATTGCCGTCCCCTGGGTGCGCCTGGCGCTCTTTACCACCACCGCATTGATTACTGCAACCATCGTCAGCATGGCGGGCTCAATCGGCTTTGTCGGGCTGGTGGTTCCGCACGTCATGCGTTTCTTGTTCGGTCCTCTGCATCGTACTCTGCTGATTGCCAGCGCACTGGCGGGGGCGATCCTGATGGTGCTGGCAGATATCGCCTCGCGCATGCTGATTGCCCCGCAAAGTCTGCCCGTCGGGGTGGTAACCGCCCTGGTTGGCGTGCCGTTCTTTGCCGTGATCATCTACCGCTCAAGGAATAAGTAATGAGTATCTGCGCTGAAAATATTACCTGGAAGGTAGGCAAAAAGGTCATCGTCAATAACGTGTCGCTCAAGGTGGCGCGCGGTGAAACGGTAGGTCTGCTTGGCCCTAATGGTTGCGGTAAATCATCGCTTTTGCGCATTCTGGCTGGCCTGCGCCGCCCGGATGCGGGCTGTGTGACGCTGGACGGTCAGGACATTTCCCGCATCGCCAAAAAGCAGCTTGCGCGCCGGGTGGCCTTCGTTGAACAGCACGGTATGACCGATGCCAATATGCGCGTTCGCGATGTCGTCAAACTCGGTCGTATCCCGCATCACTCCCCGTTCTCGAACTGGAGCAAGCAGGATGACGAGACCGTTACCGCCGCCCTGCAGCGGGTGGATATGCTGGAAAAAAGCGATCAGGGCTGGCTGAGCCTCTCCGGTGGGGAGCGCCAGCGCGTGCATATCGCCAGGGCGCTGGCGCAGACGCCTACAGAAATTTTGCTGGATGAACCGACCAACCACCTGGACATTCACCATCAGATGCAGCTGATGCACCTGATAAGCGACCTGCCGGTGACCAGCATTGTGGCTATTCACGATCTCAACCATGCATCGATGTTCTGCGATTCGCTGATTGTGATGCAGCAGGGGCAAATCGTGGCCACCGGAACGCCGCAGGAGATCCTCTCTGAGGCGTTGCTCTGGGACGTTTTTCGGGTCAAAACCAAAATCGAGATCTCGCCGTTCCATGGCAAAAAGCACATTCACTTTATCGTTTAAGCGCCCGTAACATGATGCCCCTGCGCCCTGCCACAACGCTCTGGCCGCCCGTCATACTGGGCAGCCAGTTTGTGTTTAACATCGGTTTTTACGCGGTCGTCCCCTTCCTGGCGATCTTTTTGCGCGATGACATGCTGCTTTCCGGCGGCCTTATCGGGCTGATTCTGGGGCTGCGTACCTTTTCGCAGCAGGGGATGTTCATCGTCGGCGGTGCGCTCTCAGACCGCTTTGGTGCCAAAATCATTATCCTCTGCGGCTGCGTCATCCGCGTTGCGGGTTATCTGCTGCTGGCATTTGGACACGCGCTCTGGCCCATCATCCTTGGCGCCTGTCTGACTGGTATTGGCGGCGCGTTGTTCTCTCCCTCCATCGAAGCGCTGCTGGCCAGGGCGGGTACGCATAGCGAGACTAAAGGTCAACGCAGCCGTGCAGAGTGGTTTGCGCTGTTTGCCGTCTGCGGTGAACTCGGCGCGGTGCTGGGGCCGGTTGTCGGGGCGTTGCTCACGGGGCTGGGGTTTCGCCAGGTGGCGCTGGCGGGGGCGGGGGTCTTCGTCGTCGCGCTGATTGTACTCTACTTCTGCCTTCCGGCTGCGCAACACAGCAAGCAGGCACTCAATATTGTTCCCTGGTGGACAACCTTCCGTCAGCCGCGCTTTGTCGCCTTTATCATCGCCTACAGCTCGTGGCTGTTGAGCTACAACCAGCTCTATCTGGCGCTGCCCGTAGAGATCCAGCGTGCCGGTGGTAACGAGAAAGATCTCGGCCCCCTGTTTATGCTGGCCTCTGTGCTGATCATCACCTTGCAGCTTCCGCTGGCCCGCTTTGCACGACGCGTGGGCGCGGTGAGAATTTTGCCGGTGGGCTTTTTACTGCTCTCGGCATCTTTTGCGAGCGTGGCGGTGTTCGCTCCGACGGTGCCGCCGGAAGGCTGGCTGCGCTTGCTGCCGTCGGTATGTTTTGTGGCGCTATTAACGCTTGGGCAAATGCTGCTGGTGCCCTCGGCGAAAGATCTGGTTCCACGCTTTGCGGAGGAATCGACGCTTGGCGCGCACTACGGCGCACTCGCCACCGCAGGCGGTGTTGCGGTGCTGCTGGGGAATTTGCTGTTTGGCAGTCTGCTGGATCGCGCGCTTGTCCCTTCGCCGCAGGCGATGTCCCCCTGGCTGCTGCTGGCCCTGTTCCCGCTATGCAGCGCGATCGCCATGAAGATCATTTGTCGCCCTTTCACACGCTGAGACGGTTACTTTTTCGGGCGATACTTTTCCGGTAATTCCGGTACCGGGCGACGATCGTCAAGCAGATGGCGTACCGTCAGGATGGGGTGACGCCACAGCATGCGGGGCCCCGCCCAGCGCATAATCTGCTTCATCTCTTCACGCCTGGCGGGCTGGTAGCAGTGTACAGGACACTGTTTACAGGCCGGTTTTTCCTCACCAAAGACGCACTTATCCAGACGCTTATCCGCATAGGCATTCAGCGCCTGATAATGTCCCTCTTCCTGAGAAGCCTCCGGGCACTGTTTTTCATACAGAGCGATCATTCTGGCGATCGTCTTTTTTTCCCGTGAAATACGTTTACCAGACATAGCGGCTCACCGACTAAAAACATGCATTAATAATACTCCTTTATCTGCCACTTTTCAGTCGTTGCATTTCGTTTTCTGAAGCCGCCTTCCACTATTAAGCCCACCCCCACCCTTTTTTACTGGTATTTTATACAGGCATTAACAACACGCGTCGCTCATCGTTACGGAGGCTATATGCAAGAGATCGCCACGACCAAACACTATCGCCACTTAAAAGTCGGTTATTTCCGAAAGCGTCACGAAGACCGGAAGACCAAAATCCCGCGACGTTACAGCGTACATGCGGCGTTGAGCTTAAAAGGCGATTGGCTGGAGCAGGCAGGGTTTACTACCCACTCTCAGGTCAGGGTGGGGGTTGAACAGGGGAAAATTGTCATCGAACTACTGAAAGAAGATCTCAGCGAGAGCAGAAGAAAATAGGACGCTTACCGACGGTAAATAGAAACCCTCTGGGCCCTTGTTTCAGAATGGTATAGTTCAATTTATGGTTCGGATAAATAAAGAAATCAGGCAACACGTCGCCGAGTACATTATCCGGCAGGGAGTCTTCATTAACCTCATGGATCTTCACGGAGGTAAACTGGAAAGAGTCTTTGTTTTCGGTCCAGATATAAGACACATCCCGGCGGATAGAGGCTATCGCCTTGTCGTTTTTAAAATATGTACCGCTTAGCGCGATGACCCCGGTCTGCTTTTGCATGGTGTACATAAAATCCAGCGTCAGGTTTGCGCGGGCATCTTCATGATAAACAACAACAGAAACTGAACAGGCTTCCGTATTTTGTTTTTTTTCTAAGTGATAATGATAAAGCCAGGACGTCAGCGCCCCAACGGCAAACAGGACGAGACACAGGATGGCAGTAGACTTTTTAGTCACTGATTGTACCCCCTAAAATAAAGCGTAACGCATCCTGCATCTTCTTCTTGCTCATACGGTTTTCTGCAAATGAGTACAGAAAGTGCCGGAGCCGTGCTGGATGAAGAGAAGTAGGCCCAGGGGTATTTTTTACAATCGAGCCCTGTTCGCATGATAATTTGCTTATAACGCGTGAAGTTACCCCTGCTTTTAATATCATCGTTTCGTGAGAAAAAATGGCAGCCATTTTCCGTACTGCTTATGGTGTAGTCTTTAAAAAAGTCTTTTCTGGAATAGTCATGGACCGCCAGATGAAGAATAAAATAGCCCAGCCCAAAAGAGAGGGCCATAAAAAGCAGTGGAAGATAGCGACGATAGTGATGACGCGGGGTCTTATCTTTCACCTGAACGGCAGCAGTTTCCGCAATCACCTCTTTCGAGCCGCTGACAGGCTGGGCTTCTGCTATCGCGCTTTCTGATTCTGTTACGTCGTTTTCAATTCGGCTGACCTTAACTTCTTTTTTAATCTGGAACCCTTTTCTGGGTACCGTGGCAACCAGCGTGTCGTCAGTCTCTCCCGTCGTGCGCAGCCCACGCCGGATAATGGAGATATTCTGATAAAGGGTATTGGCCGGAACTAACATTCCGTCTTCACCCCAAACTTTAGTGAAGAAATCCCTTTGATTAACCACTTCCGGGGCGGACTCGAGCAGAAGAACCAGACAGCGACTGGCTGGCGTCGTCAGAATGACGCTCAACTCCGGTCGGGTCATAGAGACAAGTAAGTTTTTCTCTGGACAAAATTTAATATTATCGTTAATTATCCAGAACATATGAGACTCACTATGCAATAAACAGAATCAGAAAACTGTTGCCAGAGTTAGCAAGTATACTCTGCGAATATTCCTTGTCAAAGCAGTAAGTTATGGTGTTTGTTCAGCAGTAACACCGAAATAAAACAATGTGAGCATAATAGAATATTATCCCCACATCGAAGACAAATACGTTTCTGAAACAGAAAAAAGGATGACGTTATATTCTGACGCCTTTATTCCCGTTTACGTTTAATGCGCAAGGAATATCGCGCGGTGTTCCTCTAGGGAAGGTGCGAATAAGCAGGTCATTTCTTCCCAAGCTGACTCGCTGATTAA
>NZ_JACASJ010000046.1:0-37767 GCF_013391025.1 Enterobacter sp. SECR19-1250
GATGCGTGATCTGATCCTTCAACTCAGCAAAAGTTCGATTTATTCAACAAAGTCACGGCGCAGGTGCAGGAGATGAACGCCTGTGCCCGGACCTGCGATGTGGTGTTCGGCATCATGTACAACCAGCGCCCGAACCCGCTCTACCAGAAGGTGAAAGATCTGATCGACAGCGGCGAGCTGGGTGAGATCCGCCGCTCCAACTGGATCATTACCAACTGGTATCGCTCGCAGAGCTACTACAACTCCGGCGGCTGGCGCGCCACCTGGAAAGGAGAAGGCGGCGGCGTACTGCTCAATCAGGACCCGCATCAGCTCGATCTCTGGCAGTGGCTGGTTGGTATGCCGATCCGTCTGCGCGCGTTTTGCCAGTTTGGTAAGCATCGCGACATTGAAGTGGAAGATGAGGTCACCGCCTACGCCGAGTACGCCAACGGTGCGACGGGCGTATTTATCACGACCGTGGCTGAAACGCCGGGGACCAATCGGCTGGAGATCGTCGGCGATCGCGGCAAGGTGGTCGTCGAAGAAGGGAAACTGCGCTACTGGCGGCTGCGGGAATCTGAAACCGCCTTCAACGCCCGCTGGCAAAACGGCTTTGGTGAACCGGAATGCTGGGAGGTCACGCTTCCCGTCGGCCCGGAATGCAGCGAACACCACGTCATTACCGCCAATTTCTGCGGCGCCATCCTGCGCGGCGAGCCGCTCATTGCCCCGGGGCTGGAAGGGATCCACGGGTTAACGCTCTCCAACGCCATGCACCTCTCCACCTGGACCGACGACTGGGTCGACCTCCCGCTCAACGAGAAACAGTATCTGCGCTTGCTTCAACAGCGTATCAGCACCTCAGTGGCTAAAGAGACCGCCAGCGTCACGCTGGATGCCTCCGGCACCTGGTAACTCAGGAGAAGAAACGATGTTAAATGTCGCTATCGTGGGAACAGGAAATATCTCGCATAACCATATTCAGGGTTATTTGCAGTTTGGCCAACGCTGCCGGATCGTCGCGCTGGTCGATATCTACCCGGAAAAAGCCCACGAGAAAAAAGCACGCTACAACCTGACGGACGCACGCGTGTATGAAAGCCACGAGCAGATGCTGGCGTCAGAGCCAGATATCGATATCGTCGACGTCTGCACGCCGCCCTACGTTCATGCAGAGATAAGCATTAATGCCCTCAATGCGGGTTGCCATGTGCTGTGCGAAAAACCGATGGCCGCCTCGCTGGAGGAGTGCGACGCCATGATCGCCGCGCAACAGGCCAGCGGTAAATTGCTCGCCATCATCGCTCAAAACCGCTTTACCGATGCCTTCTGGCGTTTAAAAGCGGCGCTGGATTCGGGCCTTGCTGGCAAGGTGTGCCATGCCCAGGTGGACTCGTTCTGGTGGCGCGGACACTGCTACTACGACCTGTGGTGGCGCGGCACCTGGGAAAAAGAGGGCGGCGGCTGCACCCTTAACCACGCGGTTCACCACATCGACGCCATTCAGTGGATGCTGGGCTTCCCGTCTGAAGTGGTGGCTATGATGACCAACGTGGCGCACGACAACGCTGAAGTCGAAGATCTCAGCGCGGCAATATTTAAATACCCCAGCGGCGCACTCACTCAGCTAACCGCCTCGGTCGTGCACCACGGAGAAGATCAGAAAATCATTATCCAGGGTGAAAAGGCGCGCATCTCCGCACCGTGGCAGGCCTTTGCCAGCGTCAGCGCTGATAACGGCTTTCCCCAGGAGGATCGGGACCTGCAACGGGAAGCGCAGCTTAACGCCGTTTTTCACGAGACGCCGAAGCTCGAATGGACGCTGCACACCGGGCAGATTAATGACCTGCTGTATGCCATTGAGCACGGCACGGCGCCGTTAGTGGATGGCCTGCAGGGCAAACGTTCGCTGGAGCTGATAACCGCGATCTATAAATCCGCCATCATTCGCTCCGTGGTTTCGCTGCCGATTCAACGCGACGATCCGTTTTACCGTACCGGCGGGACCAACGCCCTCGCCCCCCGTTTTTATGAAAAATCCGCAAGCGTCGACAACTTCAGCGAAGTCGGTGCGATTCCCCTGGGCAAAGATCTGGATGAAGGAGTAACACCATGAACAAAAATGACGGCATGAACTACGCGCCAGTGGGTAAACCTCAGCCCGTTGTCAGGGAAGGAGAGTTTGTCTTTGCCGCTGCCGCGCTCGACCACGGCCATATCTACGGCATGAGTAACGGCCTGATTGAAGCGGGCGCCACGCTGAAATGGGTCTACGACCCCGATCCGGCAAAAGTGGATAAATTCATTCAGCAGTATCCGCAGGCCAGGGTTGCAGACTGCCTGGATGTCATACTCGCCGACGATGAGGTGCGTCTGGTAGCTGGCGCCGCCATTCCCGCCGAGCGCTGTGCGCTGGGGCTAAAAGCGATGGCCGCAGGCAAAGACTACTTCACCGATAAAGCCCCCCTTACCACCCTTGAACAACTGGCGGATGCCAAAGCCATGGTGGAAAAAACGGGCCGGAAATACGCCGTGTATTACAGCGAACGTCTGCACGTTGAGAGCGCGGTCTTTGCCGGACAGCTGGTGCAGCAAGGGGCCATTGGCCGCGTCGTACAAACGCTGGGAACTGGCCCGCACCGGGAAGGGACCGGCCGCCCGGACTGGTTCTACGATCGGCGCTACTTCGGCGGCATTCTGTGCGATATCGGCAGCCATCAGATTGAGCAGTTCCTGTTTTATACCGGCAACAGTGACGCCATCGTGGTGGCAAGCCAGGTACGGAACGTTAAACACCCCCAGTACCCCGCCTTCGAAGATTTTGGCGATGCCATGCTGAAAGGGGAAAACGGCGCCAGCGGCTATTTCCGCTGCGACTGGTTTACCCCTGACGGGCTCTCGACCTGGGGCGATGGCCGCCTGACGCTGCTGGGCACCGAAGGCTATATCGAGATCCGCAAATATGTCGATCTCACCCGTGGTGAACAGGACGTAGTGTATCTCGTCAATAACGAGGGGGAGTTCCGTTATCCGGTCGCCGGCCAGGTCGGATTCCCGTTCTTTGGCGAACTGATCCTCGACTGTTTGCATCGTACTGAACATGCCATGACCCAGGATCACGCCTTTAAGGCGGCGGAGCTCTGCGTGAGGGCACAGATGCTGGCCAACGCAACAGCATAACGGGAGGCGACAATGAAGCTCCTGAACACGGCGGTGATCGGCGCCGGAGCGATTCACGGCTGCCACGTGAATGCGCTGCGCCAGCTCCCCAACGTTGCGCTGCGTGCGCTGGCAGATATCGACAGCGTCAAAGGGCTGAAGCTGGCACTGGGCTATCAGTGCCGCTTCTATCAGGATTACCGGGAGATGCTGCTGGATGATGCCATCGATGTGGTCCATATCTGCACGCCGCACTTTGAGCATAAAAGCATGATTCTGGCGGCCCTCGCCGCCGGAAAGCATGTGTTCTGCGAAAAACCGGTGGGCATGAACAGCAGCGAACTGGTGGATATCACCCGCGCCGCTGACCAGGCTACGGGTCTGCTCGGCGTGTGTTATCAGAACCGGCTCAACCCCACCAGCCTGCGCATTCGCCAGGCGCTGGACGAAGGCGAGCTGGGAAAAATGCTCAGCATCAAAGCGGTGCTGACGTGGTCACGCTCGGGCGCGTACTACACCCAAAGTCCGTGGCGTGGGCGACTGGCTACGGAAGGAGGCAGCCTGCTGATCAACCAGGCCATTCATACCCTCGACCTGATGCAGTGGTTCGCCGGCGGCGTGACGCGTGTGAAAGGTGTGGTGGATAGCGGTGAACTGGCGGACGTGACGGAAGGCGAAGACAGCGCGATGGCCACGCTGCACTTTGCTAACGGCGCGCGCGGCCTGTTTTACGCCAGTAACTGCAATACCACCGATTCCCCGCTTCTGATGGAGATCCACTGTGAGCAGGGCTCGCTGCTGCTCAACGACAACACGCTCTGGCGCGTGACGCCGGGTGAGCGCGTCAGGCTCACCTGCGACGACTCCCCGGACGGTTCGGTCAAAAGCTACTGGGGGCTGGGCCACCAGCAGGCAATCCGCCGTTTTTATCAGGCTATCACTCACCCCGGTTACACGGATTACACCGATATCCGTGAAGCCGGGAAATCTCTCACCCTTGTGGAGGCTATTTATCGATCATCTCAATTAAGGCAATGGATAGAAATCAATTAATAGAACGTAATTTGTATTCCAGCAGTAAATAAAAAACGACCCGACAGATCGGGTTAATCATTACCCTACACTGGATATTATTATGGTCAAACCAACTGAACGTAGAGTGGGTTATGGCGTGGCGCTCGGCTACGGTATAACCGATCTGTTTGGCGGAGGCGCTTTCGCCATTATCGGCACCTGGCTTTTATTTTTTTACACCACCTATTGCGGGCTCTCTGTCGTCGAAGCGGGTTCGATATTTGCTATTGCTCGCGTCATTGATGCGTTATTAAGCCCGATTATGGGTTATATCACGGATAATTTCGGTGATACCTGGCTCGGGCGTAAATTTGGCCGTCGCCGCTTCTTTTTATTACTCAGTTCGCCCTTAATGTTTCTGTATGCCCTGCTGTGGCTTACGGACATGGGTTACTGGTATTACCTGGGCACTTACCTCTCTATTGAGCTCTTGTCGGCGATGGTGCTGGTGCCCTGGGAAACCCTGGCCGCTGAAATGACTAACCGGTATGAAGAGCGTAGCCGTCTCTCAGGTGTGCGTATGATCTGCTCTCAGCTCGGCGGCTTTCTTGCGGTTTCCGTTCCCGGCGTCATTATGCAGTTCACGGGGAAAGATAATCCGTTTACCTATACTCTTACCGGGCTGATATTCTCCTGCGTATTCTGTATTGCGGTATTTATTACCTGGTATACCACCTGGGAAGCGAAAGATGTGCAACAGCCATCCACGTTTAAAGTGGATAAACAGCGCAGCAGCGGATTAATTAATCACCTGAAATATCTGGTGCTGGATCTCTTTTCCTCTTTCCGTATTCGCGCGTTCCGCCTGCATATTATTTATATCTTTTCATTTACGGCGATGGACGTATTCGGTTCGGTCTTTACCTATTATGTCGTGTATTGTCTGAGCCAGGACGCGGCAGCCGTCTCCGGCTGGCTGAGCATTGCGGCTTTCGCCTCGGTACCTGGCACATATGGATTTATGCTGTTGCTTAACAGGCTGAATGTCTCCCCTTCTGCCGCTTTGCGCCTCTCTTACGGCGGGATATTCTTCGTGCTGATGTTCCTGTTTACGGTCTACCTGACCAAAACCCAGGTGCCCACGCTGCTGTTCACGGCGGTCTTTATCCTGCTGGGCGCCACCCGCGCGGGCCTCTATTACATACCGTGGAATATCTACAGCTTCATTCCTGATATTGACGAGATGGTGACGCAGCAGCGCCGCGAAGGGATTTTTGCCGGAGTAATGGTCCTGACCCGCAAAAGCACCGTGGCGATCGCCATCATGATTATTGGCCTGGTCCTGCAGGAGTCCGGTTTTGTGAAGGGCGGCGGCGCACAGCCTGAAAGCGCGCTGGGGGCGATTATAGGCCTGATGATCTTCGCGACGGCAGCCCTGCTGGCGGTGAGCTTCTTCACTACCTATAAGTTCAAGCTCACCCGCGAGACGCATAAACTGCTTCTCAAGGAGATTGCCCGCCGTAAGCTGGGCGGTGATTACCGCGACTGCGATGCCAATACTCCTGTGGTGATAAAACAGCTCACAGGCTATGAGTACGATCAGGTATGGGGAGGCGATGCTGCCCGTCGTGCAGTGAACAACGTCGGGTTATCGGCCGCAAAATAGCGCGTCTCGCCGGGCCGGCTCCCCACCTGCCCGGCCTCTTTTCGCCGCAAAATGTGACCTCTGGCAGGTTTACATCTCTTTACGCTATACTACCCGCTGAAATAATCAGCTCAACGCTACGAGCTGACATTCAATGTGTTTCCACACAAATGGTATCAACTTCCCTTCCGAGGATCTGGCGAGAAGCCGGATAAACTATGTTAAACAGTATTTTAGTAATACTTTGTCTGATAGCCGTCAGCGCATTTTTCTCGATATCCGAGATCTCGCTGGCCGCGTCCCGTAAAATCAAACTTAAGCTGCTTGCCGACGAAGGCAACATCAATGCTTCCCGTATCCTGAAAATGCAGGAAAATCCTGGAACGTTCTTCACCGTGGTACAAATTGGCCTGAACGCGGTCGCTATTCTCGGCGGTATCGTGGGGGATGCAGCATTTTCTCCGGCCTTTTACAGCCTGTTCGTGCAGTACATGTCCGCCGAACTTGCCGAGCAGATGAGCTTTATTCTCTCCTTCTCGCTGGTCACCGGGATGTTCATCCTGTTCGCTGACCTGACCCCGAAACGCATCGGTATGATTGCGCCAGAAGCTGTGGCTTTGCGTATCATCAACCCGATGCGCTTCTGCCTGTTCGTGTTCCGTCCGCTGGTGTGGTTCTTCAACGGCCTGGCGAACGTCATCTTCCGCATCTTTAAACTGCCGATGGTGCGTAAAGATGACATCACCTCCGACGACATCTACGCCGTGGTAGAAGCCGGTGCGCTGGCCGGGGTGCTGCGCAAGCAAGAGCATGAGCTGATCGAAAATGTGTTCGAGCTGGAATCCCGTACCGTGCCCTCTTCCATGACGGGCCGTGAAAGCGTGATTTGGTTCGATCTGCATGAAGACGAGCAGAGCCTGAAGAATAAAGTCGCGGAGCACCCGCACTCTAAATTCCTGGTCTGTAATGAAGATATCGACCACATCATCGGCTATGTGGACTCCAAAGATCTGCTGAACCGCGTGCTGGCGAACCAAAGCCTGGCGCTCAACAGCGGCGTGCAGATCCGCAATACCCTGATTGTACCGGACACGTTGACGCTCTCTGAAGCGCTGGAAAGTTTCAAAACCGCCGGTGAAGACTTCGCCGTTATCATGAACGAATACGCGCTGGTGGTGGGTATCATTACCCTCAACGACGTCATGACCACGCTGATGGGTGACCTGGTCGGCCAGGGTCTGGAAGAGCAGATTGTGGCGCGTGATGAGAATTCATGGCTGATTGACGGCGCAACGCCAATCGACGACGTGATGCGCGTGCTGGATATCGACGAGTTCCCGCAGTCAGGCAACTACGAGACCATCGGCGGCTTTATGATGTTTATGCTGCGTAAAATCCCGAAGCGCACCGACTCGGTGAAATTCTCCGGCTACAAGTTTGAAGTGGTGGATATTGATAACTACCGCATCGACCAGCTGCTGGTGACGCGTATTGATAACAAACCGACCGTGCTGGTGCCGAAACTGCCGGATGCGGAAGAGAAGGTGTCGGCGTAAGGTTCCTGCCCCACAAACATCAACGGCTCCCATCGGGAGCCGTTTTTTTAACTACTGCATAGCACGTTGGTTAAGCCATCTCAGTTTGCAGACGCATAACCTGACGGTTGACTTCGGACATCACAGACAAGTGCTGTTTGTCCTTCACTTTTGGGACAAGGATCTTGCCCTTATCAAATTCAAAAGCGCCAACATCCTTGATATACAACCGTCCACGGAACAGGATCTTCACGTACTTCGCCACCTGAAGCGGGTTGTAGCGTTGGAAAATTTTCATTCTTGTATCTCCTGCGAATCATACGCTCTTGCGGCGCCACAATCGGCCCGACTGTTCTGAGCGCAAATTTTGTTGCCCAATGACTATAGACCAGAACTACGTAGTTACACAGTGTGCATAAGTTTATTTACCGTTTGATTACAATTATTCAGAATAATCTTTTCAAACTGTGACTACAGGCAGTATAAGCCGTCGTTTTTTTATGGATATGTGCGTTCGCCCGCAAACTGGCATCGGGATTGCGGGAAAAGCCCATTGATCGCACTTATGATTAAAAGCGTAAGACCAAGTGGTCGGATCACCTGCATACAATAAGGAAACACCATGACCCTACGTAACATTCTTGCAGCCGCATGCCTGCTCCTGCCCCTGTGGGCGAGTGCCCACAACATTGAAAAAGGACAACGCGTACCGCCAGTCGGCATTGCTGACCGGGGAGAATTGATTCTCGACAACGATAAGTTTAGCTACAAACCGTGGAATAGCGCGCAACTGGCGGGCAAAGTGAGAGTTGTACAACATATTGCCGGTCGTACATCTGCAAAAGAGAAAAACGCAAACCTGGTGGAAGCGATCAAGGCCGCAAAATTCCCGCATGACCGCTATCAGACCACCACCATTGTGAATACCGACGATGCCATCCCTGGCTCCGGGATGTTTGTACGCTCAAGCCTTGAGAGCAACAAAAAGCTCTACCCGTGGTCGCAGTTTATTGTCGACAGCAACGGCGTGACGCGCAAAGCCTGGCAGCTTGAGGAAGAGAGTTCCGCGATTATCGTGCTGGATAAAAACGGCCAGGTGCAGTGGGTAAAAGACGGGGCGTTAACCCAGGAAGAGGTGCAGCAGGTGGTTGATCTGCTGCACAAGCTGCTGGCTCAGTAAAGAGAGACCCGGAAGCCTGGATTGAGGAATGATTCACGCGGGGTGTAGTCCAGCGGCTTGCCCTGCCAGTCATGAACATGCGCACCCGCGGCCGCGGCTACCGCGTGGCCGGCTGCCGTGTCCCAGATGTTCGTCGGCCCGAAACGGGGATAGAGCTGCGCCTGCCCCTCCGCCACCAGACAGAATTTCAGCGAGGATCCAATCGAGGTCGTCTGATGTTCACCCAACTGTTGCAGATACTCCTCCAACTCGCTGTCGCTGTGCGAGCGGCTGATGACCACCAGCGGAGGGCGTGCATCGCGCACCTGGATCGGCTTGCGGACACCACACTCTTCCTTCCAGGCCTTGCCTTCTGCGGCGCTGTACATCACTTTCATCACCGGCGCGTAGACCACCCCAAGCACCGCCTTGCCCTTGTCGATCAGGGCGATATTTACGGTGAATTCACCGTTACGCTTGATAAACTCTTTGGTGCCGTCCAGAGGATCGACCAGCCAGTAACGCTGCCAGTGCTGACGCTCATCCCAGCTCTGCGGCGCTTCTTCGGAGAGCACGGGGATCTCTGGCGTGAGTGCCTGTAGCCCTTTCATGATCACGCCATGCGCCGCGATATCCGCCGCCGTGACCGGGGAATCATCCGCCTTGCTGACAACGTTCATCGGTTGTGCGCCGTCATACACCTGCATGATGGCATCGCCCGCATCCCGTGCGAGCTGACAAATTTTATCTAACATTCTCCACCTCTTCGTTAACGCAGTGGGTATAACTCTTTGTTTTATTTATATCGTAATGTGAACAATTCCGCTATCTGTGAAGCAATTCCGGTTTCATCGCCCTTTTTTCTGGCAGGATTCACACTTCTGTAAGCAACAAACGATAGATACATATTCTTTTGTGGCCTGGATCGAAAAAAGGACTCCTCTGATGATTAAGTTTAGCGCAACGCTCCTGGCGACGCTGATTGCAGCGAGCGTACAGGCGGCGACGGTCGATCTCCGTATTCTGGAAACCACCGACCTGCACAGCAATATGATGGACTTCGATTACTACAAAGATACCCCTACGGAAAAATTCGGACTGGTACGCACGGCAAGTTTGATCAATGCCGCCCGCAATGAAGTGAAAAATAGCGTGCTGGTCGACAACGGTGATTTGATTCAGGGGAGTCCGCTGGGTGACTACATGGCGGCAAAGGGGCTGAAAAAAGGCGAGATCCACCCGGTGTATAAAGCGATGAACACCCTGGATTATGCCGTCGGCAACCTCGGTAACCACGAATTCAACTATGGTCTGAAATACCTGCACGATGCGCTGGCAGGCGCAAAATTCCCGTACGTTAACGCCAATATCATTGACGTTAAGACCAAAAAGCCGCTTTTCACCCCTTATCTGATTAAAGAGACCGAGGTTGTTGATCAGGACGGTAAAAAGCAGACGCTGAAAATTGGCTACATCGGCTTTGTACCGCCCCAGATCATGACCTGGGATAAAGCCAATCTCACCGGCAAAGTCACCGTTAACGACATCACCGAAACGGCGCGTAAATACGTACCGGAGATGCGTGAAAAAGGGGCGGATGTTGTGGTCGTTGTCGCCCACTCGGGCCTCTCGGCCGATCCGTACCAGGTGATGGCGGAAAACTCGGTTTACTACCTGAGCGAAGTGCCGGGCGTGGACGCGATCCTCTTCGGCCACGCTCATGCGGTCTTCCCGGGTAAGGATTTTGCCAGCATCAAAGGGGCAGACATCGACAAGGGAACGCTCAACGGCGTGCCGGCGGTAATGCCCGGCATGTGGGGCGATCATCTTGGCGTGGTGGATCTGGTACTTAATAACGACAGCGGCAGCTGGAAGGTGACCGGCTCCAAAGCCGAAGCGCGACCTATTTACGATGCTGCCGCCAAAAAATCACTGGCGGCTGAAGACCAAAAACTCCTCGACGTGCTCAAACATGACCACGACGCCACCCGCGAGTTCGTCAGTAAGCCGATCGGCAAATCCGCCGACAACATGTACAGCTACCTGGCGCTGGTACAGGATGACCCGACCGTTCAGGTGGTCAATATGGCGCAGAAAGCCTATGCCGAACATTTTGTTCAGAGCGATCCGGACTTAGCCAACCTGCCGGTGCTTTCCGCCGCCGCACCGTTCAAAGTGGGCGGACGTAAAAATGACCCGGCCAGCTATGTTGAAGTGGAAAAAGGCCAGCTGACGTTCCGTAACGCCGCCGATCTCTATCTCTACCCGAACACGCTGGTCGTGGTTAAAGCAACGGGTAAAGAGGTGAAAGAGTGGCTGGAATGCTCCGCCGGGCAGTTTAACCAGATCGATCCGAAGAGCAGCAAGCCGCAGTCGTTGATTAACTGGGACGGGTTCCGCACCTATAACTTCGACGTTATCGACGGGGTGGATTATCAGATTGATGTCACCCAGCCCGCGAAATATGACGGCGAGTGTCAGGCCATTAATCCGCAGGCAGAGCGCATCAAAAACCTGACCTTCAAGGGCAAGCCTGTCGATCCGGCGGCCACCTTCCTGGTGGTGACCAATAACTATCGCGCGTATGGCGGCAAATTTGCCGGCACCGGCGATAGCCACATTGCTTTTGCATCCCCGGATGAGAACCGCTCGGTGCTGGCCGCCTGGATCAGCGCTGAGTCGAAAAAGGCGGGAGAGATTCATCCGGCGGTCGATAACAACTGGCGTCTGGCCCCGATCCACAGCGATACCCCACTGGATATTCGCATTGAAACATCTCCGTCGGATAAGGCTGCGGCGTTTATTAAGGAGAAGGCGCAGTATCCTATGAAGAAGGTTGCGACGGATGATATCGGGTTCGCCATTTATCAGGTGGATTTAAGTAAGTAAAAGCAAAACGGCAACGCACGTTGCCGTTTTTAGTGTTTATTCCCTCTCCCTGTGGGAGAGGGTTAGAGTGAGGGCATCAGACCGCACATTCCCGGCTATTACGCTGCCCGCTCATCCCGGTTCGCCATTACTTTTGGCGTATTCACCTCTATCCAGTCCGCCAGCGCAGCCACTTTCTCGCTCACCTCTACGCCAAGTGGCGTCAGGCTATACTCAACGTGCGGCGGTACAACAGGATACGAAACGCGATCGACAAAACCGTCATGCTCCAGTGCCTGCAGCGACTGGGCCAGCATCTTCTCGCTCACGCCGCCCATTTTACGGCGCAGATCGCTGAAGCGATGCGTTCCCTCACGTAGCGCCACCAGGATCAGAACTCCCCAGCGGCTGGTGACATGTTTGAGCACCTCTCTGGACGGGCACTGCTCCGCGAAGAGATTACCATCGCGCATTTGTTCGCTGAGTGTCGGTATCGTCATTTAATACTTACCTTTTTGTACGTACTTACTAAAAGTTAGTTATGGTGCTAGTGTGCCACAACACCAGACAAACACGAAGGAGATTGATCATGATCGCGATTACCGGCGCTACCGGCCAGCTTGGCCGCCTCGTTATCGAACAGCTGTTAAAAACCGTCCCGGCAAACCAGATTGTCGCCATTGTGCGTAACCCGGCGAAAGCGGAAGCCCTGAGCCAGCAGGGTATTGTGGTTCGTCAGGGCGATTACACCGACCAGGCCGCGTTGACCACGGCGCTGAAGGGTGTGAAGAAACTTCTGCTGATCTCATCCAGCGAAGTGGGTCAGCGCGCCACGCAGCACCAGAATGTCATCAACGCTGCCAAAGCAGCTGGCGTGACATTTATCGCCTACACCAGCCTGCTGCATGCGGATAACTCACCGCTGGGCCTGCACGTTGAGCACGTTGCTACGGAAAAAGCGCTGGCAACATCCAGCATTCCTTATGCCCTGCTGCGCAACGGCTGGTATACCGAAAACTACCTGGCGAGCGCGCCGCCTGCGCTGGAACACGGCGTGTTTATCGGTGCCGCAGGTGAAGGCAAAATCGCCTCAGCCACCCGTGCGGATTACGCGGCGGCGGCGGCAAAAGTGGTTTCGGAAGAGGGCCACGCTGGCAAGGTCTATGAACTGGCAGGCGACAGCGCGTGGACGCTGAGCGAACTGGCGGCTGAACTGAGCAAGCAGAGCGGTAAACCGGTGGTTTATCAGAACATGAGCGAAGCGGATTTCGCCGCTGCGCTGAAGAGTGTCGGCCTGCCTGCCGGGTTGGCGGATATGCTGGCGGACTCTGATGTGGGCGCATCTAAAGGCGGGCTCTTTGACGATAGCCATACGCTGAGCAAACTGATTGGGCGAGCAACGACCTCTCTGGCGGAGAGCGTCAAGGCCATCCTGTAATTGTTACGGATTGGTTATTTTTTGTGGCATCCCCTCGGGTCATCTCTGATAATGAAGCGATGACCCACGAGGAGGCTCACCGTGCAAGGCGTACCGGAACAATTTAGCGATGAGAGAGACAGCGCGCGCTTTCGCCATCTGGCGCAGTTGCCGGGTCTGGAACTTTATCACGCGCATATCGCTGACTACGCCTTTGAGCCTCACACGCACGAAGCCTTCGGCATCGGCACCATCGAAACCGGTGCCGAGCGCTTTCGCTATCGCGGTACTCAGCACCTGGCCGCTGAAAAATCCGTTGTCACCATGAACCCGAACGAGATCCACACCGGTGAATCGGCCACCGAAGGTGGCTGGCGCTACCGGATGGTTTACATCGAACCCGCTTTACTGGAAGAGGTGACTGGTCTGCGCCACTGGTGGTTCAGCGACGTGACCCGCCACGACCCTATGCGTTCGCAGCAAATCGGCCAGCTGATCTACGGCCTGTGGCATACCCAGGACCCGCTTGCGCAAAAAGGACTGCTGCTGGATCTGATTGAGACCTTCCAGCCGTTGGCCCATCACGCTCCAATAATTAAGGAAGGCGCGCACCGGTTCGAACGGGTACGCGAGTATCTGCACGACAACTACATGCACGCCGTGACGCTGGACGAGTTGGCCAACGTGGTTTCTCTCAGCCCTTACCATTTTCAGCGCCAGTTTAAAGCCCATTTCCACGTCACGCCGCACCAGATGCTGATGGCTATTCGCCTGTGGCGCGCCAAAGGCTTCCTTACGCACGGTATGCCCGCCGCCGAAGTGGCCGCCGCGACCGGGCTGACCGACCAGTCGCATTTAACCCGCGCGTTTACCCGCCGCTACGGGATTACGCCCGTCCGCTACCAGAAACAAGTTATCGGGCGCTGATGCGCAATCTCATACAATACGCGCGCAATCCCCCCCTTCTACACTGAGTACAAAGTCAATTGATGTGGATGGAATAATGATTAGTGGCGTGTTGTATGCCCTGCTGGCAGGGCTGATGTGGGGGCTGATTTTTGTCGGCCCGCTGATTGTGCCCGAGTATCCGGCGGCCCTGCAGTCAACCGGACGCTATCTGGCGCTGGGGCTGATTGCCCTGCCGCTGGCCTGGCTCGGTCGTACGCGTTTACGTCAGCTCAACCGCCAGGACTGGATGACCGCGCTGGCGCTGACCATGATGGGCAACCTTATCTATTACGTCTGCCTGGCGAGCGCCATTCAACGTACCGGCGCGCCGGTATCGACCATGATTATCGGCACGCTGCCTGTCGTTATCCCCGTTTTTGCGAACCTGCTGTACAGCCAGCGCGATGGCAAACTGGCATGGTCAAAAATGGTACCCGCGCTGATCTGCACGGGCGTCGGGCTGGTCTGTGTGAATATTGCCGAGCTTCGCCACGGGCTCGCTGATTTCAGCGTCTGGCGTTACGGTTCGGGGATCGGTTTAGCGTTTATTTCCGTCGCCTGCTGGGCCTGGTATGCCCTGCGTAATGCGCGATGGTTGCGGGAGAACCCGGATAAACATCCGATGATGTGGGCAACGGCGCAGGCGCTGGTGACGCTGCCGGTCTCGCTGGTGGGCTATGCCGCGGCGTGCCTCTGGCCAGCCCAGCAGCAGCCAGACTTCGCCCTGCCCTTCGGGCCGCGGCCGTGGGTCTTTGTCGGGCTGATGATCGCTATCGCTGTGCTCTGTTCCTGGGTGGGTGCGCTATGCTGGAATATCGCCAGCCAGAAACTGCCAACGGTCATCTTAGGGCCGCTGATTGTCTTCGAAACGCTGGCCGGGCTGCTGTACACCTTCCTGATGCGCCAGAGCGTACCGCCGCTGTTAACGACCTGCGGAATAGTGCTGCTGGTGATGGGGGTAGTGATGGCGGTAAGAGCGAAGCCGGAAAAACCGATGGTCGTTCCGGCTTCGGAGATGTGAGGCGTTTGCAGGGCCTGCAAAAACGTAGGCCCGGTCAGGCGTAGCCGCCACCGGGCAAGCTTTTAAAACGTTTCCCAGTTGGCTTCAGACGCAGAAGCGACGGGCTGCGTTTTTGGTGCATAGGTTTTCACCGGAGCCGCCTTCACTGCCTGGCTGCGGGCAATTTTAAACACTGCCACCGCGTCGTTCAGGCGTGCCGCCTAGTCTTCCAGCGCGGCCGCTGCGGCCGCAGACTCTTCCACCAGCGAGGCGTTCTGTTGGGTAACACGATCCATCTCTGCCACTGCCTGGCCCACCTGGTCGATCCCGCGGCTCTGTTCATCAGACGCAGAGGCAATTTCACCCATAATGTCGGTGACGCGAGTAACAGCGTTAACAATCTCCGCCATGGTGGCCCCGGCTTCGTTCACCAGCTGCGAGCCTGCGTTAACCCGCTCACCAGAGTCATCAATCAGCGCTTTAATCTCTTTCGCCGCCTGGGCGCTGCGCTGAGCGAGCGTACGCACTTCTCCGGCTACCACCGCAAAGCCACGCCCCTGCTCACCTGCGCGCGCCGCTTCAACTGCCGCGTTAAGAGCCAGGATGTTCGTCTGGAAGGCAATGCCGTCAATGACATTGGTAATTTGCGCAATTTTGCTGGAACTGGTGGCGATTTCGTCCATGGTGCGCACCACGCCTTCTACAACGTTACCGCCCTTTTTCGCCGTTGAAGAGGCATCAAGCGCCAGACGGGAAGCCTGACGGGCATTGTCGGCGTTTTGTTTCACCGTTGCCGTCAGTTGCTCCATGCTGGCAGCCGTCTCTTCCAGCGAGGCAGCCTGCTGCTCGGTACGGGAAGAGAGATCGTTACTGCCCGCAGAGATTTCCCCCGCACCGGTGTAAATGGTATCCGCACCTTCACGAACCACGCCCACGGTGTTTGCCAGCGCGGTTTGCATCTCCTGGACGTTTTGCGCAAGCACGGCCATCTCGTTTTTACCCTCTGCATGGATCGGCTGGGTTAAATCACCGGCGGCAATGGCGCGGATATGGCTTATCACATCCTGCAGCGGCAACAACAGCACGCGGCGCATGGCAATCCAGCTGGAGATAATCACGATAATTACCAGCAGCATAACCGCAGAGAGGATCCACAGGATACGCTTGTAATCACTTTCGTTATCTTTGATCCCTTTATCCGTAAGCACGGCCTGGGCTTCACGCCATTCCCGGTAAACGTTTTGCATCGCGGTCTGTTTCTGCTCCGCATTCTGCTTGAACATCTCTTCCAGATTGCCCTGAGAGAGCAAAACGTTCATTTGGGTCAGCGTCGCGGAGTAATTGCGGTACTGCTCTTCCAGGCGATTTGCAAGGTTGGGATCCAGCCCTGGGGTATTCGGCAAAGCATAGTATTTGTCGTAATGAGACTGGGCATTGGCCAGCAGGTTTTTCGCCGTGTTTACCAGCTCATTGAGCTGTCCGCCGTTAATCTGCGAGGCCATGCTGCTTTGCAGACGCAGCATGCCGCGGTTCAGGGTGACGCGCGCCTGGTTCAGGCTGATCCATGCATCGGTAAACTCCGCCACGTTCTTGCTGGATAGCTGCGACACGGTGAAATTGTCTTTATCGTTATTCAGCGCGTTGATAAAGATACCGGCGGAAACGAGTTGCATGATGCCGAGCACAAGCAGCACCGAAATCAAAAGGGTAATGACTTTTATACGTTTAAACATGCGTTGCCTTTGTAATATGCAGGTTTGTCTGACGTGGATATATCGGCAGACGCGGCGGGTTGTTTACTGTTTCTCCACGTTAAAAAAGTTTCTAAAGTTATTTTCTGCATTCATTCAGTGAGTTAAACACGCTAATTTTTTGTGACTTACATCTCATTTTCACCCTTGCCTCTAAAGGGTTATAGCGCCGCCTTAAAGATGTATTTAATATACATCTTATATTCTTGATGATGAGGTAACTGCTATGGCCTTCCGCGACCAACCACTCGGCGAGCTGGCGCTCTCCATCCCTCGCGCTTCTGCGCTGTTTCGTAAATACGACATGGATTACTGCTGCGGCGGTAAGCAAACCCTGGCGCGTGCGGCCTCGCGCAAAGAGCTGGATATAGAGGTTATTGAAGCGGAGCTGGCTCTGCTGGCAGAGCAACCCATCGACAAAGAGTGGCGCACGGCCCCGCTTGCCGAAATCATCGACCACATTATCGTGCGTTACCACGATCGCCACCGCGAACAACTGCCGGAGCTGATCCTGCAGGCCACCAAAGTGGAGCGCGTTCATGCCGACAAGCCTTCCGTGCCGCGCGGCCTGGCGAAATACCTGACCATGCTGCATGAAGAACTCACCAGCCACATGATGAAAGAAGAGCAGATCCTCTTCCCGATGATTAAACAGGGAATGGGCAGCCAGGCGATGGGACCAATTAGCGTGATGGAAAGCGAACATGACGACGCGGGTGAACTGCTGGAAGTCATCAAACACACGACCAATAACGTCACGCCGCCGCCAGAAGCCTGCACCACATGGAAAGCGATGTACAACGGCATTAACGAGATGATCGATGACCTGATGGAACACATCAGTCTTGAGAATAACGTTCTGTTCCCGCGTGCATTAGCGGGTGAATAAAAAGGCCACTGAAGCCTGATGCCCTCACCCGGCCCTCTCCCACGGGGAGAGGGTGCAAAAACTAAAAACGGCAACCGAAGTTGCCGTTTTGCTTTTACCTTACGCCTGCCATTCGTTTCTTACCAATGAACAGCCAGCCCAATCCCAGGGCGATGAACCACAGCGGCGTGACGATCAACGCCTGACGGGTGTCATCTTCCAGCGTCAGCAGAACCAGAACGAACGCGAAGAACGCCATGCACACCCAGCACATCAGCTTGCCCAGCGGCATCTTATAGATCGATTTCTCATGCAGATGCGGACGCTGTTTACGATACACCAGGTACGAACAAAGGATGATCGTCCAGACGAACATAAACAGGATCGCCGAAACGGTGGTGATCATGGTGAACGCACCGATAACGCTCGGGTTCACGTAGAGCATTACCACCCCACCCAACAGGCACATGCAGGAGAACGTCAGCCCTTTCGCCGGAACAGCACGCTTAGAGAGCTTCGCGAACGCGCTCGGCGCAACGCCTTCCTGCGCCAGGCCAAACAGCATGCGGCTGGTTGAGAACACACCGCTGTTCGCCGATGACGCTGCAGATGTCAGCACCACGAAGTTAATCAGGCTCGCTGCCGCAGGCAGTCCCACCAGCACGAACAGTTCAACGAATGGGCTCTTGCTTGGCACAACCGAGCTCCACGGCGTCACGGACATAATAATGATCAACGCAAAGACGTAGAACATGATGATACGAACCGGAATGGAGTTGATTGCACGCGGCAGGGATTTTTCAGGGTCTTTGGTTTCCGCAGCGGTGGTTCCGACAAGTTCAATCCCCACAAAGGCAAACACTGCAATCTGGAAGCCGGCAAAGAAGCCGCTGATGCCTTTCGGGAACCAGCCGCCGTCATTCCACAGATGGGTAAACGAAGCCTGTACGCCAGTTGGCGACTGGAAGTGCGTCAGCACCATTACCAGGCCCACCACAATCAGCGCCACAATAGCGACAATCTTGATCATCGCGAACCAGAACTCCATCTCACCGAACATCTTAACGGTGGCGAGGTTGAGGCTCAGCAGCAGAATAATCACCGCCAGCGAGGCGACCCAGTCCGACAGCTCCGGGAACCAGAACTGCGCATAGGCAGTAATGGCGACGACATCCGCCATGCCGGTTACGACCCAGCAGAACCAGTAGGTCCAGCCGGTGAAATAACCCGCCCAGGGACCGAGCAGGTCGGAAGCAAAATCACTGAAAGATTTGTATTCGAGGTTGGAGAGCAGCAATTCACCCATTGCACGCATCACAAAAAAGAGCATAAAACCGATGATCATATAAACGAAAATGATCGACGGCCCGGCAAGACTGATGGTTTTGCCTGAGCCCATAAACAGCCCGGTACCGATGGCACCCCCGATGGCGATAAGCTGAATATGACGGTTTGTGAGATTGCGCCGTAGCGACTGTTCAGACGTCGCCTCTTCTGTCGCGGCGACTTTGACCTGATCTACCATGTAATTTTCCTGTTTATGCCTGTCTGTGTTGTTAAGGCTCTTCTGGCCTTTAAAAACGTCAAATAAATGACGGTCCCTTTGTAAGGGTTTATCGATATTAGGTAAGAATCGGCGGGATGAATACTATGATTTAGATATTATGTTAATAATATGTTGGAAGTGAGTGTCATATCACTCATACAGCGCGAAACAGCTCACAAAAATACACGCAACAGTTTCGTTTGCAAGATAAAATATTGATTCCGACGTAACTATAGGTTTTAACACTATTTTCCTCTCCCCGGACGGAGAGAGGAAATAAGAAAAGCCGATTACAGGATTTCCAGCAGCTCGACTTCAAACACCAGGGTGCTGAATGGTGGGATGGACGCACCAGCGCCACGCTCACCGTACGCCAGGTTGTGTGGGATAGTCAGTTCCCATTTGGAGCCGACTGGCATCAGGGTCAGAGCCTCAATCCAGCCTGCGATAACGCCGTTAACCGGGAATTCAGCCGGTTCGCCGCGTGCAACAGAGCTGTCGAACACGGTACCGTCGATCAGCTTACCGGTGTAGTGCACGCGAACGTGGTCAGTGCGTGCCGGGATAGCGCCGTCGCCCTGGTTGATCACGCGGAACTGCAGGCCAGACTCGGTGCTGTTCACGCCTTCACGCTCACGGTTCTCTTCCAGATATTTTACACCTTCTGCCGCCATCTCTTCGAAGCGCGCGCGACGCACAGCGTCCGCACGTTCGTGGATTTCACGCAGCGCACGGTGCACAACATCAACCGGAACGGCTGGCTGTTTGCCTTCCAGCGCGTCAGCGATACCCGCCACCAGCGCTTCTGGTAACAGACCTTCCAGGCCGGATTCGCTCAGTTGCTGTCCTACCTGCAAGCCGATACCGTAACTTGCCTGCGCTTCGATAGTGTCAAAAGTCGGGGTGGTCATGGGTTTTCCTTCCATCACATTTAAAGTAGCGGGCAGCATAGCAGCCATGCCCTTATGGGTAAAACTTTGTCTGAAGTTAAGGTGACAAACTGCGACGAAACAGAAACAATAGAGGTAACCAGGATTAATCCCGAATGGATGTCACGGATGTCGAGTTTGCTACGCCGTTCAGGCAGTTAGCAAACTATACTTCGGAGCACAGGATAAAAAAGACGCGGAGCAGGAGGAGAGCCATGCCCGGGCGATTTGAACTGAAACCTACCCTGGCGAAAATCTGGCATGCGCCGGACAATTTTCGCATTATGGACCCGCTACCTCCTCTGCATCGCAGAGGGATTATCATAGGCGCGCTGCTGGTGATCGTCGGTTTCCTGCTCCCTTCTGGCGGCGATAATGTCGACACCGCACCGGTCACCCGCAATGCGCAACTGGATCTTCAGTCACAAACGCGCCCGCAGCCTGACACGCAACCCATGCAGACACAGCTTGTGACGCCGTCTAACGATCCGGGACAGGTTGCACCGGTTGAGCCAGAGCCTATTCAGGAAGAACAGCCGCAGGAGCAGGCCGCAGCCCCATCTGAACCCCAGACGCAGCAGCCAACCGGCATTGAGCAGCAATGGCGTTCCTACCGCGTGGAGGCGGGCAAAACGCTTGCTCAGCTGTTCCGCGACCATAACCTGCCGCCAACCGATGTCTATGCGATGGCTCAGGTAGAAGGTGCGGGTAAGCCGCTCAGTAACCTGCAGAACGGCCAGATGGTGCAGATCCGCCAGAATGCCAGCGGCGTGGTCACCGGGCTAACGATTGATACGGGTAATGGCCAACAGGTGCTGTTTACCCGCCAGCCAGACGGCAGTTTTATCAGAGCACGGTAATGGCGTAGGCCGGGTAAGGCGAAGCCGCCACCCGGCACTTTTGTTCTCAGGCACTCCGTTTATTCACCCACCAGATCCCCGAGCAGACCAGCACCAGCGCAATCGCGTATTTAATCTCAAGGATGTTTTCGCCAAGGAAAATAGCGGACAGTACCGTCCCGGCGACGGGAATCACAAAGTTGAACGGGGCAATCATACTGACGCGGTTCACTTTCAGTAGCGCGCTCCACAGGGCGAAGGCGACGGATGAGAGCAACGTCAGATACCCTAATACCGCCACCGCGGTAAGGCTATGCACCGCCAGCGTCCCGCCCGTTGCATATCCCCCTGCCACCAGCGCAAGACCACCAATGCCCAGCTGCCAGCCGGTCATCACCGTGGGATCAACCGTCTGGGAAATCCGTTTGCCGTAAAGCGTGGCGGCGGAGAGGATGAACGCCGCCAGCACCACAAACCCGTCACCATTCCAGACAAAGCGGAAATCACGAATACCACTGTGGAAATTCACCAGCATCACCCCTGCAAACCCCAGAATACAGCCCAGCGTTTTGTTATAGCTGAGCTTGTCGTTGTGGTAGATAAAATGCGCCAGCAGTACGCTGAAGAAGGTGCCGGTGGCATTCATGATCGAGCCATTTACGCCCGTGGTGTATGCCAGCCCGATATAAAAGAAGGTGTACTGAATGGTGGTCTGCGTCAGTCCCAGGATCGTAATCTGGCCAAACTGCGTGGGCGTGAGCCTGGCGATGGGTTTACGCTGTGCCAGCGCAAACAGCAGCAGCAGTGCTCCGGCAAACAGAAAACGGTATCCGGCAAAGACGACTTTTGACGGGATATCATCGGTTGCGATCTGAAAGAGTTCATAGCCACTTTTAATGGCCGGGTAAGAGCTACCCCAGAGCAGACAGCAGAGTGTGGCGCAGGCGTAGGCCACATTGCGACGGGCAAAGACAGGCGTAGAGAGAGCGGTTTCCATGGCAAATCTCAAAGATAAAATTGCGTTTCATTTTATTATCAGAGAATGCGTCAGGAATCGCGACCATACAAGCTAAAAGAGAGGTTCGTCAGGCTTTAAAAAGCAAAACGCCGGCACAAGGCCGGCGCTTCGACGCGAGCAGAGTAAAAAATTACTCAGCTACAACGTTAACAACCAGTTTAGCGAACACTTCGCTGTGAACCTGGAAGTCAACTTCGTGCTCACCAGTGGTACGCAGAACGCCGTTCGGCAGACGAACTTCGCTCTTAGCCACTTTAACGCCTGCTGCAGAAACTGCATCAGCGATATCGCGGGTACCGATGGAACCGAACAGTTTACCTTCGTCGCCAGCTTTGGAAGCGATGGTAACAGTGCCCAGTGCGTTGATTGCTTCAGCGCGAGCGTTAGCAGCCGCCAGAACGTCAGCCAGTTTGGCTTCCAGTTCAGCACGACGTGCTTCGAAAAACTCTACGTTTTTCTTGGTAGCAGGAACAGCTTTGCCCTGTGGAACCAGGAAGTTACGAGCGTAGCCCGCTTTAACGTTTACCTGATCACCCAGGCTGCCCAGGTTTGCTACTTTATCAAGCAGAATAACTTGCATTACCTTATCCTCTTAAAGTCGTATTAATGGACCGTGCCCGATTACTGATGACGATCAGTGTACGGCAGCAGAGACAGGTAGCGAGCGCGTTTGATAGCGCGAGCCAGCTGACGCTGGTATTTTGCACGAGTACCGGTGATACGGCTTGGGACAATCTTACCGCTTTCGGTGATGTAGTTTTTCAGCGTTGCGATATCTTTATAGTCGATCTCTTGAACGCCTTCCGCGGTGAAACGGCAGAACTTGCGACGACGGAAATAACGTGCCATATGGCTAGTCTCCAGAATCTATCAAATCAATCTGCTCGGCATGCAGAACCATTTTGCTCAGACCGTTCTTTGCCTTGTGGCAAGAGATGAACCCCTGAACGATTACTGCACTACCGACCGTTAAACTGTGAGTAATGGCCTGGTTTTCGTGTCCGCTAATGATAACGGGCATTTGGCACCACGCCTGCCGGTGAAACCCGGCTTCCTCTTGCACAGAACGATGCTCAAGCACGAACTGGCAATGCGGAATTCCTGATGGACTGACCTTTCGAAGGGGAGCCCTGCATACGATGCCGGACAACGCCAGACGGTTGGTCATCAGAAATTACTCTTCAGAATCCCCAGCATCAGAATCATCTGCGGTTTCGTTTGCGAAATCATCGCGACGCTCACGGCGCTCGTCTTTCGCTTTAACCATCGGAGATGCTTCGGTAACTGCGTGTTTGGTACGCATAACCATGCTGCGGATAACGGCATCGTTGAAGCGGAAGGTAGTTTCCAGCTCATCGATCACTTCCTGCGGAGCTTCAACGTTCATCAGAACGTAGTGTGCTTTGTGCAGTTTGTTGATCGGGTAAGCCAGCTGACGGCGGCCCCAGTCTTCCAGACGGTGGATCGTACCTTCTGCACCAGTGATGGCAGCAGAGTAACGCTCGATCATACCCGGAACCTGTTCGCTCTGGTCAGGATGGACCATAAAAACGATTTCGTAATGACGCATCGAATTGCTCCTTACGGATTATTCAGCCTCCTGTCTGGGTCAGCCGAGGCCCGGGGAGGCAAGGAACGTGTTAAAGGTCGGCTGAAAAATTGACGCGTCATAATACTTGCGCCCCCCAGGAAACTCAAGCTGATTGCACAAATAATTCGCACAAACCGCAAAGCTGGTCTAAGTGGGTGATTTAAAATTAACCACATCAGGAAGCGTTGTTTTTTTGAACAACTGCATCAGAAATGGTCACGCATCCTCGCCGGATAAGTGATTACACTTTAATCAGAGACCATATAAATACCGGAGGGGAGCAAACAACCGTCTCACAGCACGCAGTCGTGGAGCGCATATCATGAAAAAAATCGCAATTGCCGTAATGGCTGCGCTTTTGCTCAGTGCAAACGCGATGGCAGCCATCAAGATAGACAGCCGACAGGCCAGAAACATGGATGATGTGCAGAGCTTAGGCGTTATTTACATCAATCACCATTTCGCCACAGAGAGCGAAGCAGATCAGGCGCTTAATAAAGAAACCGATGCTCAGGGGGCAAATTACTACCACGTTATTCTGATGCGTGAGCCCGGCAGCAACGGCAACATGCACGCCAGTGCAGATATTTACCGATAACGCTTTGACGCTAGCACCAGGAAAGCCAACAAAAAGAATATAGCCATCGTTTTACTTGCCCCCTGCCCGGGGGCTTTTTTTTATGAATGGCTCTGAAATACCACCGGTTACAACTGTTTTCGGTATTCCAGAGCACTTATTCACTTCTGCCCGTAATAGGCGTTTGGACCGTGCTTGCGCATGAAATGCTTGTTCATTAGGTAATCATCAATGCCTTGAAGCTGTGGGTTGATGCCGCGAGCAATCCACGCCATGCGTGCCACCTCCTCCATGACTACCGCGTTATGGACAGCGTCATGCGCATCTTTTCCCCAGGCGAACGGACCGTGCTGATAGACCACAATGCCCGGCGTATGCAGCGGTTCGCGCTCACCCAGCGTTTCGATAATGACGTTGCCGGTGTTGAGCTCATACTCGCCTTCCACTTCTGTCTGCGTGAGTGCCCGCGTGCACGGAATGTCACCAAAGAAGTAGTCCGCATGCGTGGTTCCCAGAGCCGGAATGGCCCGCCCCGCCTGTGCCCAGGCTGTGGCATGCGTAGAGTGCGTATGCACTTCGCCGCCCAGAGAAGGGTAACGCCGGTAGAGCGCCAGATGGGTGGCTGTATCTGAAGAAGGGCGCCATTTGCCGTCGACAACGTTACCCTCAAGATCAACCACCACCATATCGTCAGGGCTCATGGCGTCATATGCCACGCCGCTAGGCTTAATCACCACGAGTCCCTGCTCTCGGTCGATAGCACTGACGTTTCCCCAGGTGAAGGTCACCAGCCCATAGCGCGGGAGATCCATATTAGCGTCAAAGACCTGCTGCTTAAGCTTAAGCATATTCAGCCTCCAGTAAGCCGGCCCGTGCCATACGTTCCCGTACCCAGTCGCGAGCGTTAGCCACTTCACCTGCCGGGTCATCTGACGTTTCGCTCCACATTTCAATCAGGTAAGGTCCGCAATACCCCGCCTGTTTGAGCGTCTGGAAGCACCGTTCGAAATCCACCACCCCGGTGCCGAACGGAACGTTTTTGAATACCCCAGGACGTGTATCTTTGACATGAACCGCGACGATATGGCCCATCCCCGCCAGCAGTTCCATTTGTACGTCGTTATCCCACGCCGACAGGTTGCCGATATCAGGATAGAGCTGGAACCACGGATTGTTCAGGTAATGTGCGTAGCCCAACGCCTTGCTGATCGAGTTCATTAACGGATAGTCCATGATCTCCATCGCCAGCGTCACCTGCGCGCGGCTAGCCATTTCAACGCTCTCTTTCAGGCCATCACGAAAACGACGACGCGTTTCGTCATTGGCTTCCTGATAGTAAACGTCATACCCGGCAAGCTGTATCACGCGAATACCCACATCCTGCGCAAAACGAATGGCTTTACGCATGATCTCCAGCCCCTGCGCGCGCACCGTATCATCTTCACTGCCAAGCGGAAAACGACGGTGGGCACTGAGGCACATAGACGGCACGCGTACGCCCGTTTCGGCGACCGCACTCACCAGCGCCAGACGCTGCTCCTGGCTCCAGTCGAGGCGAGAAAGACGTTCATCGGTCTCATCCACGGACATTTCGACAAAATCGAAGCCCAACTGTTTCGCCAGTTTCAGCCGCTCCAGCCAGCACTCCCCCGCGGGGAGTGCCTTTTCATAGATGCCAAGCGGGACCTGTTTAGACAACATACCCGCTCCTTAGCCCCAAAGCTGAGCGATTGAACGTTTGAACTGACGTGCCGCTTCCACCGGAGACGCGGCATCACGAATGCTGCGACCCGCGATAAAGACGTGAATAGGGATACCTTTAAACAGCGGCAGATCTTCCAGCGCCAGGCCACCGGTAACGGTCACTTTAAAGCCCATGTCAGCAAGACGTTTAATGGCGCTGATATCCGCGTCTCCCCACGCTACGCCGGCGGCCTGCGCATCACGGCTGCGGTGATAAACGACCTGCTGAATGCCAGCATCGCGCCACGCCTGGGCCTGTTCCCAGGTCCAGAAACCGGTCAGTTCAATCTGCACATCGCCGTTGAACTCTTTCGCCACATCCAGCGCGCCTTTCGCGGTGTTGATATCTGCACAGCAGATCACAGTGACCCAGTCGGCATTGGCTTCAAAACACATGCGGGAGAGAATTTTGCCTGCATCGGCAATCTTGGCATCGGCCAGCACGATTTTATGCGGGTAGAGCGCTTTCAGATCGCGAACGGCGCGCACGCCTTCGCCTACGCACAGAATGGTGCCAACTTCGATAATATCCACCTCTTCCGCAATCAAGCGGGTGGTTTCATACGCATCGGACAGAGTCTGGTTATCCAGCGCAACCTGCAACATTGGTAATGACATTTTCAATTCATTCTTAAACTGCCGCCGCTGTGGCGTTATCAATTAAATCCAGCACTTCCTGCTCAGTGCGGCAGGCGCGTAAACGATCAAAATTCGCTTCGTCATCAAACAGGTTAACGATCTGCATGATGCCAACCTCCTGATGGGTATTGGCATCGACGGCCGCCATGGTGATCAGAATGTCGACCGGGTCGTTATCTTCATGGTTAAACACCAAAGGCGTTTTCAGCGTTACCAGCGCGAAGCCGGTTTTCTTCACGCCCTCTTCCGGGCGACCGTGCGGCATTGCAAGGCCTGGCGCGATGACAAAATAAGGACCATGCTGCGCCACACCATCAAGAATGGCCTGGTAATACCGCGGCTCGACAACATCAGCCTTAACCAGCAGGTCCACGCTCAGCTTGACCGCCTCCTGCCAGGTGCTGGCCTCGGCCTGTAAAAGGATGGAGTTATTCTCTGCCAGCGAATCACGTAGTTTCATGTGGCGTCCTTACTTCACGTCCTGGGGGAAGTGCGCTTTGATCACTTCCAGCAGTTTTGGGCCGAAATCTGCAGGGGAGAGCATATTGCGTACCCCCACGACATACTTGTTGCCAGAAACGCTAATTTCACCGGCGATATGGGTAGACGCGATGATGATATCGGCGCCGTTCAGTTCACTTTTGTATTCACCCACCGCGCAGCTGTTCACCGTGTGGTCAATGTTTGACTGGGTTAAAAACTGGTCCACTTTCATCTTCATGATCATGGAGCTACCTTGCCCATTGCCACACACAGCCAGGATACGTACGGTCATAATCGAAACTCCTTAGTGAGCAGAAACTTCTGCTGTTTGTTTTTCCGCATCTTCTTCAGCTCGTAGAGAACGGCCAGCGAAGAACATATAAGCCAGAGCAATCAGGATGATGACGGCCATAAAGACCAGCCCGACGGACGCAAAGCCCTGCATCATTGGCGGTGCCAGGATTGACCAGTCCGCCATGCCCATCCAGGCGCTCATACCGGTGAGCTTGACCGCCCACACGCAACCGAAGATCTCCACCATGCCCATCACCAGACAGATCTTGAGCGCCGCGCGCCAGCCGCCAAAGTGGTTAGCAAAGACGCCAATGGTGGCGTTGGAGAAGAACATTGGGATAAAGCCAGGAATAATCAGAATGGATGAGCCGCAGCCGACCAGAATGCCTACCGCAATCAGTTGGCCGATGGTGCCCCACATGAAGCCCCAGACCACCGCGTTTGGCGCAAAGCTGTAGATAGCCGCACAGTCAATGGCCAGCACCGCACCAGGAATCAGGCGTTGGGAGATCCCATTAAAGGCTTCAGACAGTTCGGCAACAAACATACGGACGCCCTGGGTAATGATGAAAATGGCTACCGCGAAGGAGAAACCGGTCTGCAGGATATAAACCGTCCAGTGCGTTTTCCCCGCCATCGCCTGCACCACATCAATCCCGAAGGAGAGCAGAATGGCGCCGAAGAAGATGGTCATCACAATGGCGGTTGAAACGATGTTGTCGTGGAAGATATTCAACCAGCCCGGCAACTTGAGATCTTCTACGCTGTCCTCTTTTTTACCCAGGTACGGTGCGACCTTGTAAGCGAGCCAGGCGGCGAACTGCTGCTGATGGCCGATGGAGAAACCGCAGCCGTCGGTGACCTCCTGCGTCGGCTTGTACATCATGTTGGAGGTGATACCCCAGTAGAGCGATACCAGCACGGCGGTGCAGATAATCGTGGTCCACATGGGGTAGCCGAAGATATAGAGAGACACCGCAATCAGCCCGGCCTGCTGGAACATAATGTGGCCAGTCAGCATGATGGTGCGGATGCCGGTAATGCGGCGCAGCAGAACGTAAATGATGTTCAACGCCAGCGCGAGCAGTACCGCGTAGCCCACCCAACTGTAGGCATCTCCCATGCGGTCAATGGTGGCCATCATCGACGCGTAGGTGTCAGAGATGGCGCCGTTGATGCCATACACCTCCGACATCTTCGCAACCACAGGCTTAAACGTGCTGGTCAGAATGCCTGAACCCGCCTGCAGCAGCATGAAACCGATGATGGTTTTGATTGTGCCTTTGATGATGACGCTGACGCTTTTGCGCAGAAGGATGTAGCCCAGGCACGTCACGATACCCAGCAAAAGCGGGGCGTTAGTCATTACCTGATTAAAGAACACGGTAAAGACGTTGTAGAGGATCTCCATAACTCTCTCCAGAAATGAGAACACGAGGGGGTAATCCCTGTTCGGTTGGTGCCATCACTCTATTAATCACAAATAATCACCACAAGATTGCATTTGATTATTTGTGACGTATCACGCAAATTATTTCCATGGTGTTAGTAATGATTTTCACTACCGATTCACACGTATAAATTATTTCTTATAATTCATAAGATTAAGCATTGATAGCGGATATTATAACAACGTAGAAATGGATTATCTGTGACATGGCGAAGATAAATTTCCTCAATTTACTCGTTGCAAACCGATTCAAAGAGTGCCAGCATTAATCACAACAAATCACCAAATGATTACTTTTGATTAAACCAGGAGTCAAAACGATGAGTAAAGTGAACACCATCACCCGTGAATCATGGATTCTGAGCACCTTCCCGGAATGGGGCAGCTGGCTGAATGAAGAGATTGAGCAGGAACAGGTTGCTCCTGGTACGTTTGCAATATGGTGGCTGGGTTGCACCGGCATCTGGCTGAAATCCGAGGGTGGCGCCAATATTTGCGTTGATTTCTGGTGCGGTACCGGCAAACAGAGCCACGGCAATCCGCTGATGAAAAAAGGTCATCAGATGCAGCGCATGGCAGGTGTCGAAAAATTGCAGCCGAACCTGCGTACCACGCCGTTTGTTCTTGATCCTTTTGCCATTCGCCAGATCGACGCCGTCCTTTCCACCCACGATCATAACGATCACATCGATGTAAACGTGGCGGCAGCGGTGATGCAAAACTGCGCGGACGACGTGCCGTTTATCGGGCCGCAGACCTGCGTGGATCTCTGGATTGGCTGGGGCGTGCCGAAAGAGCGCTGCATCGTCATGAAGCCAGGCGACGTGGTGAAAATTAAAGACATTGAGATTCATGCGCTGGACGCCTTTGACCGCACCGCGCTGATCACCCTGCCTGCTGACCAGAAAGCCGCAGGCGTCCTGCCAGACGGCATGGATGAGCGAGCAGTGAACTATCTGTTTAAAACCCCTGGCGGTTCCCTGTACCACAGCGGTGATTCTCACTACTCCAACTACTATGCGAAGCATGGTAACGAGCATCAGATTGACGTGGCGCTGGGCTCCTACGGCGAGAACCCACGCGGCATCACCGACAAAATGACCAGCGCCGATATGCTGCGCATGGCAGAAGCACTGAACACCAAAGTGGTGATTCCTTTCCACCACGATATCTGGTCAAACTTCCAGGCCGATCCGCAGGAAATCCGCGTATTGTGGGAGATGAAAAAAGACCGTCTGAAGTATGGCTTCAAGCCATTTATCTGGCAGGTAGGCGGCAAGTTCACCTGGCCGCTGGACAAAGATAATCTCGAGTATCACTACCCACGCGGTTTCGATGATTGCTTCACCATTGAGCCAGACCTGCCGTTCAAGTCATTCCTCTGATTGTGAAACCCCATCGCCAGACCTTACGTCTGGCGATTTCATATTTATTTTAGTAATTTCACGCTATTTCAAATATCATCTTTTCAAATCAATTCTTATCGGAATAGCTCATGACGGAAGCGCAACGGCATCAAATATTACTGGAACTCCTGGCGCAAACAGGGTTTATCACCGTCGAGAAAGTGATCGAACGTTTAGGGATTTCCCCCGCGACGGCACGACGCGATATCAACAAGCTGGATGAGAGCGGTAAGCTGAAAAAAGTCCGTAACGGCGCGGAAGCCATCAGCCAGCAGCGCCCCCGCTGGACGCCGATGAACATCCATCAGGCGCAAAACCACGATGAAAAAGTGCGCATTGCCAGAGCCGCATCACAGCTGGTCAACCCGGGTGAGAGCGTGGTGATCAACTGCGGCTCCACGGCATTTCTGCTGGGCCGCGAGATGTGCGGTAAACCGGTGCAAATCATCACCAACTATCTGCCGCTGGCTAACTATCTTATCGATCAGGAACATGAAAGCGTGGTGATCATGGGCGGCCAGTATAATAAGAGCCAATCCATTACCCTCAGTCCCCAGGATAGCGAAAACAGCCTCTATGCCGGGCACTGGATGTTTACCAGCGGCAAAGGCCTGACCGCGGACGGGCTCTACAAAACCGACATGTTAACCGCGATGGCAGAGCAAAATATGCTTAACGTCGTGGGCAAGCTCGTCGTACTGGTCGACAGCAGCAAAGTCGGCGAGCGAGCTGGCATGTTGTTCAGCCGCGCCGAACAGATTGACATGGTGATCACCGGCAAACATGCCAATCCAGAGATCCTCCAGAAGCTGGAAGATCAGGGCGTCAAAATTCTGCGCGTTTAAAGATTCTGTCGGAAAAAGTCCACCGTCGCGTCCAGTGCCGCTGGCGTGATACGGTGGCGAACCCCCGCTTCCCACAGACAGGTCAGGTTGCCGTCCAGCCCTTCGCGCTGTAGTGCCTGCTGGAGACGGAAGGTTTCGCCAGGGGGCACCACATCATCCGCGTCACCATGCCACAACAGCAACGGGCGATCGGCCAGACGCGGTAACGCCCGGGTCACTTCCCATTCGGCCAGCAACGCATCAATCTCCGTCGCGTCTTGCGGTGGAAACAGCGTTTTTGACAATGACGTAAAATAGCCCGAGCCCATCAGGCACGCCACGGAGGTCACCTCAGGGTGACGAGCCATGATCCCGAGCGCCGTCATTCCCCCCATCGATGCGCCGGCCACCGACAGCCGTTGATCCGCCACCAGCCCCGCCTGGTAAAGCGCATCGCGCAGCCCGGCAAATTCGCTCAGGCTACCGTGCAAAATCTGCCAGAACTGCCCCAGTCGCACCTGTTCATCACCGGTAAAACGTGCACCGTGATCGGGCGCATCCGGCATCACTACCCGAAAACCGGCCTGCGCCAGCGCCACCGCAAAATAGCTGTAAACCAGCTTCGATGAAGTAAAGCCATGATAAAAAACTACAACAGGCAGCGGGTGTGCACTTTTTCCCGCAGGGATAGCGTGTAATATTTCATGATTGCCGAGGCGGCGAGTTTCAATTTCAATCATTGTCGACCCTGTGCTGATGAATGATTCATAATGTTGAGAACTGGATTACGCTTTCACGATATTTTCATTCGAAATATACGTACCAGATAACACTTCGGGAACATTCCCCCAAAACTAAATTCGCAGACAACTACACTATGGCTATCAGGAAACGAGATATGGTTATGCGCAGGTTTGCTACTTTATTGTTGCTGGTTCTGCTCAGTGGCTGTAGTGCACTACAGGGGACACCGCAACCCGCTCCCCCGGTCGCCGACCATCCGCAGGAGATTCGTCGTAATCAGACGGAAGGATTACAACGAATGGGTACCGTCTCCGCGCTGGTTCGCGGCTCCCCGGATGACGCAGAGGAGTCAATAAAGGCGCAAGCTGCCGCCGCCAAAGCAGATTATTACGTCATCATTATGATCGATGAAACCATCATTACGGGACAGTGGTATTCACAGGCTATTTTGTACCGTAAATAACGATCTTCATTTGAACGACATTTACACTGCTTTGCGTCCATAGACATTTTCCTGTCCACAATAAACTCCATGCCCGCGACAATGGAAGTGAGTTTATTTGCGAAGGAGTGCCCGGCGGATACCGGAGAAATGTGAAATGGAGCTGACAATGAAACGAACTCTTGCTTTGACCTCTCTGTTGCTCTCAGTAGGCCTTGTGAGCACGACTGCACAGTCAGCAGAATTCGCCAGTGCTGATTGCGTCACTGGCCTTAATGAAATTGGCCAGATCTCCGTCAATAACATTTCGGGGAGCCCGCAAGATGTTGAACGTGTCGTGGCACTAAAAGCCGATGAACAGGGCGCTTCCTGGTATCGAATTATTCAGATGCAGGAAGATAACCGCAGCGATCATTGGCGCGTACAGGCTATTCTCTACGTCTAATCACCTCCGATAAAAGCCACTTATTTTTAGTGGCTTTTCGTTTTTGCAAATTTTTTATCTTCTTTCAACCCCATTAAAAACAATTCGATAACATTTTGTTACATTATTTAAGTAAATGTTAGTTCTGTCCTGCCGTTGAAAAGCCATACCTTTTCAATAATGAGCAATTTATGATCACCTTTTTTCGCCGTACGGGTCTGGGCGCAAAGCTATCGCTTCTTACCGGCGTGAGTGTCGCCACGCTGTTTCTGCTTTTCACTTTTCTGCTCAGCCATAAAGCCAGCCAGCAGCTTGAAGCCCTTGCGGTAGAAGACCTGCATAACCAGTCCACCGGTATGGTTGATATGGTACAGATGTTTAACACCAGCCTGAGCGAAGAGGTCGAGAGCTATACCCGGCTGTTCACCACATTTTTACCGCAGCCTTTGAGCGTCGACAGCAGTCAACTCCAGACCATTAACGGGCTTAGCGTTCCCCTTCTGAAAGGGGGTGAAACAGGCCTGCATGAAAACAATGCACTTTCTGACGACTTCCTGACGCGTACAGGGGCAATCTCGACCCTGTTTGTGCGCAGCGGTAATGACTTTGTCCGTGTCGCCACCTCCCTGCGCAAAGAGAACGGCGATCGGGCAATGGGTACCATTCTGGACACTGCCAGCCCGGCCTATGCGGCCGTCACCAAAGGCGAGGTCTATCGCGGTCTGGCGTTGCTGTTCGGCAAGCGCTATATCACCCAGTATCAGCCGTTCAAAAACGCAGAAGGCCAGGTCATTGGGATCATTTTTGTTGGTGTGGATATCACCCACTCCTGGAACGTGATGCGCGAAAAAATTCTCAATCGTCGTTTAGGTGACAGCGGACACTTCTTCGTGCTGGATCGCAGCAACGGTAAAACGCGCGGACAGTTCCTGTTCCACTCGAACCGGGAAGGCCAGCTTCCTGAGTGGGACAGCGCCACCCAGCAGCAGTTGCTGAGCAATACCCCGGGCACGCTGGAACGCGCAAGTGAGGATGGTCGCATACTGAAAATGGCCTATACGCCGCTGCCGGGCTGGAACTGGACCATTGTGGGGGAAGTGGATAAATCGGCGCTACTCTCAAGCGTCACCACGATGCGGGATCGCTTCCTGCTGGCAGGCGTGGCGCTGTCAGTCCTGTTTGCCGCGCTGTTTGTCATCATCATTCGTCGCATGCTGACGCGTCCGTTGCGTAACGTCATTCATCTTGCCCGACAATATGCGGCAGGCGATCTGCGTGCCAGCCTGTCCGTTACCCGCCAGGATGAGGTTGGCCAGCTTATCGACGCCATCAACGGGATCGGCGGCGGTCTGCAAAAGATTGTCCTGCAGGTACGCGAGGCCGCAGGCGAGATCCATCTTGGCACTAACGCCCTGGCCTCTGATACCGGTGAGATCTCAGAGCAGATCAACAAACAGGCCAGTAGCGTTGAAGAGACCTCCGCGAGTATGGAACAACTCGCTGCAACCGTGCAGCAAAACGCGGCCAATATGGAACAGACGCAGCAGCTGGTGGGGGAAACCTCACGCGCGGTCCATCAGGGGGGCGAGACGGTGACGAACGCAGTCTCCACCATGGACGATATTCGCGACGCCTCAAAGCGCATCGAGGACATCACGCGCGTGATTGAGTCGATTGCTTTCCAGACTAACATTCTGGCGCTTAATGCAGCGGTTGAAGCAGCACGTGCCGGCGAACACGGAAAAGGGTTTGCTGTGGTCGCGCAGGAAGTGCGCGCCCTGGCGGCACGCAGCGCTAATGCGGTGAAAGAGATTGAGCAGTTGATTGGCGACACGCTGAACAAGGTGAGTGAAGGCCATGCGCTCTCAGAGCAGACGCGTCTGGCGATGGATGCCATCATCGCGCACATCGATAACATCAACCAACTGGTGACCGAGATTAACCATGCATCCCGCGAACAATCGGCGGGGATCCGTCAGGTGAATCTGGCCATGACCCATATTGGTGAAGCCTCCCACATCAACGCCGATCGCGTCTCGCGCAGCGAGCAAACCGCACAATCGCTGCGCGAGAAAGGGTCGCACCTCACTCAACTGGTGAGCCTGTTCCAGCTTAAAAACTAGCCTACCCTGCCCGTGGCGCGTAGCAGAAGATCGCTTTGAACCTGCTCTGTCATCAGCGTGCCGCCACGGGTATCCAGCATCATGCGGCACCACGCCTGTGCGACGGGCGGAGAGGCGTGCCGCAGCATCTGGCTTCCGGCGCCCAGCAGGAATAGCTGATGCGCAATCTCCCGCCCCTGCGCCTCCTGCGGTTTACGCAGTTTTTGCTGCAACTGCCGCCAGCTGCGATCGAAGTGTCTGTCCTGACCTTTCACCTGCGCAAAATCCTCTGCCAGCAGATCGAACATACCCGGCTGCTTCGCCAGAACGCGCAGAACATCCAGACACATGATGTTCCCTGAGCCTTCCCAGATGCTATTCACCGGCATCTCGCGATACAGGCGGGGGAGTTCACTCTCCTCACAGTACCCGATGCCGCCCAACACCTCCATCGCCTCTGCCACGAACGGGATACCCGCTTTGCAGACGCTGAATTTCGCGGCTGGTGTGAAAAGCCGCGCCCAGGCCGCCTCCTGCGGATCGGCGCGTTTATCCCACGCCCGGGCAAGACGAAACAGCAGCGCCGTTTGCCCCTCCAGCACCAGCGCCATGCGGCTCAGGACGTCGCGCATCAGCGGCTGATCGATGAGGTTTTTCCCGAACGTCTGCCGCTGATGGGCGTGGTACAGCGCCACGGATAATGCCCGACGCATCAACCCATGGCTGCCCAGAGCGCAGTCAAAACGCGTTAACCCGCCCATGCGGAGGATCTGTCGTACCCCTTCCCCCTCTTCCCCTAACAGCCAGCCGGACGCATCCAGAAACTCCGCTTCACTGCTGGCGTTAGAGCGGTTGCCTAGCTTGTCTTTCAGCCGCTCCAGGCGCACGGCGTTGCGCTGCCCGTCAGGCAAAAAGCGAGGAACAAAAAAGCAGGACAACCCGCCTTTCGCCTGCGCCAGCACCAGATGCGCATCGCTTTGTGGCACGGAGAAAAACCACTTATGACCCACCAGCCGGTAGCTGCCGTCGCTGCACTTTTCTGCTTTGGTAGTGTTGCTGAGCACGTCCGAGCCGCCCTGTTTTTCCGTCATCCCCATGCCGATCAGCAGGCCGCGCTTTTGGGCTCCAGGAGCAAGGTGAGGATCATAACGATCGCTCAGTAGCGGCGTGAGCCAGTTCTGGAAAGGTTCAGGGAGCGCCTGTTGCAGCAGCGGCGTGGCGGCAAACGTCATGGTCACGGGGCACAGCGTTCCGGCCTCAACCTGAGCATGCAACACGAAGCGCGCGGCGCGAGCGACAAAGGAGCCTTTACGCGCCTCCTCTTCCCACGCCAGGTTATGCACCCGGTTAGCGCACAGCCCCTGCATCAGAAGATGCCAGGCGGGGTGAAAACGGACATCATCCAGCCGCTCACCGGTAGGGTCATAGCGAAGTAACTCCGGCGGATTGACGTTCGCCAGCCTGCCAAGCTCCAGCGACTCCGCCGTACCTAACTGCTGGCCTATACTGGCCAGCAGTTCGCTATCCCACTCCGCGCCTTCGCGGGCCACCGCGTCACGCAGGGCACAATCAGAGAGAAAAAGGTTGCTGTTCGAAAGCGGTGCGGGTTGGTTAAAAACGGTATGTGTTTGCCAGTGCATGCTGTCTCCCTCCTTCAGTGGCAATGAAGATAAGTATGGACAGACCCTGTGCACGCTGCATGGGAGTAAGGTCACACGGTAGCGATCCCGCTGATATCATTCGTGAAATAGCTCACAGAACATAAGAATAAACTATTTCATCACTTCACTTTTATTGAATAATTTATTCTTACCCCTTTCAGTGAGGAAAGTTATGCAACCGAATGCGCATAAGCGTGCGTTAATTGCAGGCTCCATTGGTAATTTCATCGAGTGGTATGAGTTTGCGGTCTACGGCTTTCTGGCCACCGTGATTGCGAAAAACTTCTTCCAGCTTGAAGGCGAGTCGGGGCTGACCAGCCTAATCCTCACCTACGCCTCGTTTGCCATCGCTTTCTTTTTCCGCCCACTGGGGGCGGTGGTATTTGGCCGCATCGGCGACCGGATTGGCCGCAAACCGACGCTGATTATTGTGCTGGTGCTGATGACGCTCGCCACCGCCGCCATCGGTGTTGTGCCAGTCTATGCCAGCATCGGTATCGCTGCGCCGCTGATCGTTACGTTGCTGCGTATCCTGCAGGGATTGTTCGCGGGGGGTGAATACGGTGGTGCGGTTTCCTTGATGACGGAATTTGCACCACGCGGTAAACGTGGTCTGTATGGCGCATGGCAATCGTTCACGGTGGCGCTGGGGCTATTAGCGGGCGCGGGTATTGTCGCCTTGCTTTCTGCCTTACTGACACCGGAAGCCCTGCATGACTGGGGCTGGCGTATCCCATTTTTCCTGGCCCTGCCTATGGGGGCGGTGGCGCTCTGGTTGCGGGTGAGTATGGAGGAGACGCCGAGCTTCGTGCAGCAGCAGGAAAAACCGCTGATCGCGCAGGCCAGTACCGTCGCCACAATTAAAGCGATCGTGATGGGAATTGGCCGGGTGATGGTCTGGTCGGCGGCGGGTTATACCTATCTGGTGATTATGCCGACCTATCTGCAATCGGCACTGCACACCGGATTTAACCAGGCACTGTTGATAGCCGTGATTTCGAACGTCGGCTTTGCACTCACCATTATTCCGTCGGGGATCCTGAGCGACAGGATTGGCCGCCGCACGGTGATGATTATCGCCACCGCGTTACTGCTGATCCTCGCCCTGCCGCTGCTGAAAATTCTGCAGGCGGAGTCCAGTACCCTCGCGGTAAAAGCGATCGTGGTATTGATAGCTGGCGGTCTGGTGGGCATGCTGGCAGGTCCAGGGCCGGCAATGCTCTCAGAGATGTTCCCGACGCGTGTGCGCTATACCGGGCTTGGTTTGGCGTATTCCTTGTCGAATGCCATTTTCTCGGGGTGTGCGGGGCTTATTATTACCGGGTTGATTAAGGAGACGGGAAACCTCGACATTCCGGCATATTACGTGATGGCGACGGCGGTGGTGAGTATTGTGGCGCTGATGACGCTCAGGAAGGATGACCATTTGCGGACGTTGGAGGAATGAAAATCAGAGCTGGGGTTTTACCCCAGCTCAAATTAACCCGCAATGTAATGAGGAATAAAACGCGAGGTATCTTTCGTAATCAATGAACCATCTTCACGAATACCTATTCCGGCTGGTTCATCATCAATTACCCAACTTCCGATTAATGTATAACTGTTGCCAAAACGAGGTAATGCCTGGAAGCCCTGATAAATCATAGGTTCGTTTGGGAAGGTGCGAACAAGTTCCTGATATGAGATCATCATATTCATCCGGAGCGCAT
>NZ_JACASJ010000047.1:0-30730 GCF_013391025.1 Enterobacter sp. SECR19-1250
ATATAGTTAACGAGATGAAAAAGCTGGGAAAAGAGTACAGTAATATGGTCATGGTTGCATGACCATATTACTGGGGATCCCTCAGCCCCGTGGGAGAGGGTTGGGGTGAGGGCATCAGCCCGCACCAGATAAAACTACGCAAATATCGTCATCAGATACGCCACAAACAGCGCCATATGCGCCGCGCCGTTGAGTACATTGGTGCGCCCGGTTGAGAACGAAATCTGACACAGCAGCAGTGACGCCATCATCACAATCATCTCCGGCGCCCCCAGCGCAAACTGCAGCTCGTTACCGGTCATAAAGGCAATCAGCGTCACCACCGGAACGGTAAGCGAAATGGTCGCCAGTACCGAGCCGAAGAACAGGTTCATGGCGCGCTGTACCTGATTGTTCAGCACCGCTTTCAGCGCGCCCAGCCCTTCCGGCGAGAGGATCAGCAGCGCCACCAGGAAGCCGGTAAACGCCACCGGGGCATTCATCTCGGTTAACAGTGTCTCCAGCGGGTTGGCGTTCATCTTGGTGACGGCGATAACCGCAATCAGATGTACGATCAGCCAAACCGTGTGCCACGCGCTGCTGTGGGCAGACGGTTTGCCATGGTGCGGGTCATCGTCGTCGCTGTCATCTTCATGCTCATACACAAACAGACTCTGGTGCGTTTTGGTCTGAATCAACAGGAACACGCCGTACATGGCGGCGGAAATCAATGCGACCAGCAGCGCCTGACCGGTAGAGAAGTTTGCTCCCGGCAGCGCCATCGGGAAAACCAGCACGATAATCGCCAGCGGGAACAGGGCGATCAAATACTGTTTAATGCCAAACAGGTTCATATACTGGGTGGCGAACTTACGGCCACCCAGCAACAGTGAAAAGCCCACCAGACCACCGGTCACAATCATAATGATGGAATAGAGCGTATCGCGCATCAGGGTTGGTGCGGCGTCGCCGGTCGCCATCAGCGCGGAAATGAGGCTGACCTCAAGAATCACAACGGAAAGGCTGAGAATTAACGATCCATACGGCTCGCCCAGACGGTGGGCCAGGACATCGGCATGGCGAACCACGCTAAAGGCACTGGTTAAAATCCCTACCAGCGCAAGAATATTGATACCAACCACCACTGGCAGTGACTGACTGCTTCCCCAGAAGAGCAGCACAGCCAGTGCCAGAACCGGGAAAATGAGCGACGTCTCCTTGTGGCGGGTTTTTACCGCCTCGTGTGCTGCTGTCATGTGCTTCTCCATCAATGCAGGTGCTTGTAATTATAGATAGAATTTTGAGGTCATTACATTAACAGATCTCTGTTAAATACCCTTTATATTTTACTTAATTTTACCCTAATCCTGTTTTAAGTCTCCTGATATCCATAATGTCATATTTTTGATTAATACATATTAAATAACATGTAATTAACTTAATTAATTCTTCAAAATTGATCCACGACTGGCAGCTTGCAGCATCGTCGTCCACACTTATGTTTTTAAGCAAAAGAGAGGTTAGTGATGCCATATAAAACGAAACGCGATTTACCCGATAACGTGCAAAACGTACTGCCCGCACATGCGCAGGATATCTATAAAGAGGCGTTTAACAGCGCCTGGGATCAATACAAAGATAAAGACGATCGTCGGGACGATGCCAGCCGGGAAGAGACGGCGCATAAAGTGGCCTGGGCGGCAGTAAAACATGACTACGAGAAAGGAGACGATGATAAATGGCATAAAAAGAAATAGCCGTAAAATAATAAGCTGCCTTCATTTTGACTTTTCAGGCGGTTGAACTGCCGTTGTATTGCAACTGGCCCGCGAATTGCTTATCGTTATTCAACTGCTGGCAAAATGACCAGTAGATAATGCCGGGAAGGTGAATTACAGATGTCGCAAGGAAGCATGCAGTGGCGGAGGTGTAAAGTGTTAACGCGTGATTTCTTAATGAAGGCAGATTGTAAGACGGCATTTGGTGCTATTGAGGAATCGCTTCTCTGGTCAGCTGAACAACGTGCGGCGTCGCTCGCTGCCACGCTTGCCTGCCGCCCGGATGATGGCCCGGTATGGATTTTTGGCTACGGTTCGCTGATGTGGAACCCGGCTCTGGAATTTGTCGAATCGGCGACAGGTACGCTCCCGGGGTGGCATCGCGCATTTTGTCTGCGATTAACCGCCGGACGCGGAAGTGCCTGTCAGCCGGGACGTATGCTTGCACTGAAAGAGGGCGGACGCACCACGGGGGTGGCGTATCGCCTGCCGGATGCCACCCTCGAAGAGGAGCTGACGCTGCTCTGGAAGCGCGAGATGATCACCGGCTGCTATATGCCAAGCTGGTGCAAGCTGGAACTTGATGACGGACGCACCGTCAACGCGCTGGTGTTTATTATGGATCCGCGCCATCCCCTGTATGAAGCGGATACCCGCACGCAGGTGATCGCGCCGTTGATTGCGGCGGCCAGTGGACCGCTCGGCACAAACGCGCAGTATCTGTTTTCACTTGATCAGGAACTGACGCGCCTCGGCATGCAGGACGAGTGTCTGAATGAGCTTGTAGCGAAGGTGAAAGCACTGCTGGAAGGAAATCCGCTGAATAACCCGCTGCGTACGGGTTTTGCCTGATAATACGCCCGGCTGCGAGAGTGCAGACCGGGCGTCTGTTTTTAAGCGGCCACGTAGCTGACTGAGTGTTCGAGTGACTGACTATGGCTGTCAATCAGGACATCCCATGTGCCGGTATAAGGGACGGTTAGCCACGCCTTATCATCCTGCACGGTCAGGATATCTGCCTGCGATTGTTTTTGTGCCTTCGCACTCATCAAATGAATACGGCAGCGCTCTGAACAACGCACCACTACCGTATCCCCGCCAAACAGTTTCAAACTTGTTTTTACCAGTGCCATTTATTTACCCCGTAGTCTTAAACAACGCTCTCCCTGCTGCCATTTCCGAGCGTGATGTTGTTCACAATTCACTCATGGCATAACACCAAAGGGGGAGCGTCGGGATGCTGATTTTGATCAAAAAATGGCATAACGTTTAAACAAAAATGACAAAATACCTGAAAGCATTCAGCTGGCGCGCGTTTACACGGTGAAGGCGCGCCAGAAGAAAATTAAATGCGGAAATGTCCGGCAGTTTCAGCAAGGTCGCCCGCCTGGCTCTGCAGGGCGCTGGCGGCTGCGGCGGATTGCACCACCAGTTCAGCGTTCTGCTGCACCATTCTGTCGAGGTGCGTGACAGCATGGTTGATCTCATGGATGCCTTTCATCTGCTCGCTGGTGGCGATGGAAATTTCACGCATGATACCCGAGACGCTGCCGATGCTGGCGCGGATCTCATCCATGCTTTCCCCGGCCAGATGTACATAGCGGGAGCCGGTTGCCACGCTGTCGGTGGTGGAGTCGATAAGCGATTTGATCTCCTTCGCCGCCTGGGCGCTGCGGCTCGCCAGGTTACGTACTTCGCCTGCCACCACGGCAAACCCGCGGCCCTGCTCACCGGCGCGCGCTGCTTCCACCGAGGCGTTCAGCGCCAGGATATTGGTCTGGAAGGCGATGCCATCAATCACGCTGGTGATATCGCCAATTTTTGCCGAAGCCACTTCAATGGATTGCATGGTGCTGATGGCCTGAGAGACGACCTCACCGCCGCGTGAGGCCGCAGCGGAGGCTTTACTGGCCTGTTCATTCGCTTCTGCCGCGGACTCATTTGACTGAGTCACCGACGCGGTGATCTGCTCTACGGCGCTGGCGGTTTCACGCAGGCTGGAGGCTGCCTGCTCGGTGCGCCCGGAGAGATCCTGGTTGCCAGCCGCAATCTCCTGGGCGGCATTTTTCACCGAGGCGCTGGCATCACGCAGCTGGATCATCACCACCGAGAGCTTATCGCTAAAGGCGTTAAACGCCTGGGCGATTTGCGCCACTTCGTCGTTACCGCTCTCCGGCAGGCGCTGGGAGAGATCGTTGGTACCGTTGGCGATGTTATGCATCGCGTCGCGGATATCGGACAACCGCTTGAGCAGGCGGGCAATAAGAATGTGGACAAGCGCGCCGCTCAGCAGGGCGAGGATCACCAGCGAGAGCGCCGAGGCTTTCAGCAGCGAGCGCATGCCGGAGGTGGCGTCGTTATTGTCGAGCGCGACCACCAGCATCCAGTTTGTTCCCGGAACGGCCGTGGCCACGAGGGTTTTATCACCGCCGTCAAATGTGCCATCAACCGGTTCACCGCTTTTCAGGGTCACTAAATCGGTGCCGGTAATGGTTTCTGCAAACGGTTTTAACGTCAGGGCCGGATCGTTGGCGGCGATAACGCTGCCGTCACTGTTCAGAAGTAACCCGCTGCTGGCCGGGGTCGGGTGAATGCCGCGCACGTTAGCGACCACGCTATCCATGGCCACGTCGCCCGCCACCACCGCTTTCAGGGTCCCGTTTTCTTTTACCGGTACCGCAAAAGTTACCACCAGTTTTCCGGTTCCGGCGTCCACGTAAGGCGCGGTCACCACCGGTCCGTCCTGGCTGACCACCTGCTGATACCAGGGGCGAATGGTCGGGTCATAATCCGCAGGCACGCCCGCAGGCTCAGAGAATTTCGCCGTTTTGGTGGCATAGCCCACATAGACGTTGGTGAAGCCTCCCGCCTGGGCGAGTTGTTTAAAGACCGGTACCGGGTCGTCACTCAGCGCCACGCTCTGGGCGGAGGTAATGACCGTCATTTTGCTTTTCACCCAGTCGGCAATCGCCATGTTATGGCTGGCGCTGGTGCTGGTCAGAATGTCACGCTGCGACTGCTGATTATCCTGGCGCGTGACCTGGAAATTAATGACGGTATTGAGAAGAAGGGCGACGACCAGGCAGCCTGTCGTCGCGGCAATGATGCGAGCACGAATCGATCTGAACATAAGTGAAATACCTGCTGTGTTGTTTCCATGCCTATCGGCAACCCCGCAGGTAAACTTGATGCTGAAACCGCGTCCATAAGAAAATAATATTTTTACGGGTTTATTATTAAAAAGTTAATACTTTATCGGCGGCTAACGTCCACTCGGCCAGCTCGACAAGTGTGCCAATTTCCACGCCGTCAATCAGCGGCAGCCCGGTGATACCGCGCCCGTCGGTGCAGGTTTTGCAAAGCTTAACCGGCACGTTTTGCGCCGTCAGGATCTCCAGCATCTGCTGAATGTTGTAGCCCTCTGCCGGTTTTTGGCCTTTCAGGCCAGCGGTGACTGCGTCGGACATCAAAAAGATCCGCAGATCCAGCTCGCTCGCGTTATCGCGCAATGCTATGGCCAGACGCAGGCTATTAAAAAGGGATTCGCTGCCGTAGGCCGCCCCGTTGGCGACGATCACAATCTTCTGCATGTTAACTCCTGTTTATATTAAGGCACGAATATTGCTTGATTCTCCCAGGTAGGGTTATCCGGGAGAGTAAGCATGACATTAATGGCTGGCAATTCGTCGGGTGCAACCGAATGGCTCCAGCGCGCAAAAGCGTTGCGCCAGGAGCAGCTCAGCAAGCTGTCACAGCTGGGCGTACTGGTGAATGGCATTAGCCAACTGGTGCATATGCTACAGTGCGAGCGCGGTGCATCAAACGTCTGGCTCTGCTCACAGGGTAAGCTCTATGCCCCCGAATGCAAAGCCAGCCGGGCGCTGGTGGATGAAAATCTCACCATACTGTATGGCATTCTGGATAAACACTCCCCAGTGCCGGGCAGCGCCGTATGTGAGCGCATCGCCGCTGCGTTGCAGAGCCTTGAATCACTCCCCGCCCTGCGAGAAGGGGTGAATCAACAAATCGTTACCGCCCCGCAGGCGATGGAGCATTACTGTCGCATGCTTCGCCATCTGCTCAGTATCGTGCCGCAGCTCAACGACAGCATTGACGATCCGCAACTGGCGGGGCGTTTTGTTGCCCTGTACAGCCTGATGCAGGGCAAAGAGCTGGCGGGACAAGAGCGGGCGCTGGGGGCCATTGGCTTCACGCAGGGTTTTTTTGATGATGTCACCCGCCAGAGGCTGGTGGATCGCATTGACGGGCAGCAGGCCTGTTTTGAGATCTTTTTAAGCCACAGCCCGGCGGATGTGCAGAGCACCTTTTCCCGGGACTGCCAGCCCGACCGCGAGACGGAGCAACTCCGGCGTGTGGCCTGTACCCGCCAGCCTGCTGCGGATAATGGCGACACGGCGCTGAACTGGTTCGCCCTGCAAACGTCGCGTCTTGAGCACCTGCGCACCCTGGAGGAGATGGTTATCGCCGACCTGATGCTGGCGGTTGATGAGCGTATCCATCATGACCCTCAACATCCGGTAAGTGCCGATGAGAATGACGATCCGCTCGCGCTTTATCCGGACAAACCTTTGCTGCCGCTGGTTCGCCAGCAGGCTCGTGAAATAGAACAGCTTTCCCGCCAGCTCGCGACGCTGCGCGATACGCTGGAAGAGCGCAAGACCATTGATAAAGCCAAAAGCGTGCTGATGACCCACCACAATATGAGTGAGGAACAGGCGTGGACGGCGCTGCGCAAAATGGCGATGGACAAGAACCAGCGCATGGTGGATATCGCCCGCGCGCTGCTTACCGTGAAGCGATTGTGGCAGCTAATCCCTAAGGAGTAGCTGCACAATCAGTGGGCACGTTGTGCCTGATTGAGGTGCGTTTTTGCAGAGCCAGTGGGGCAAAAGCCACAAAAACAAGGCATTAAAACCTGGCATTAGCTTTGCATTAATTCAGTAACCAATTTTGACGGTGCGCCAACGGCGGTGCATCAGTCTTCGGGATAAAGGCGTCCAGCGGTGCTTCGGCACTGTCGGGCGTTTTTTTTTGTCTTTTTTTCAGGAGTGGTCATGGCGGATTTGTCGAGACGGCGGTTTTTGCAGGCCAGCGTGCTGGCGAGCAGTGCAATGTTGTTACCGGGTGTCATGCAGGCCGCGTGGGCGGCAGGCTCGGATAAACCCGAGCAGGAGACGGTGCGCATCGGGTTTATCCCGCTGACCGACTGCGCTCCGGTGGTCATCGCGGCGCTGAAAGGGTTCGATAAAAAGCATGGCATTACCATCGTGCCCACCAAAGTGGCGAGCTGGGCGGCTGTGCGCGACAAGTTAGTCGCGGGGGAGCTGGACGCGGCGCACATTCTTTACGGTCTGCTGTACGGACTGGAACTGGGGATCGCCGGTAAGCCACAGCAGATGGCGAACCTGATGACCCTCAACCAGAACGGCCAGGCGATTACGCTCTCTGCCGATCTGGCAGAGAAGGGCGTTCGCGATCTCGACGGGCTGAAGAAACTGATTGGTCAGCAGGCACCGGGCACGTACACCTTCGCGCATACCTTCCCGACGGGCACGCACGCCATGTGGCTCTACTACTGGCTGGCCAGTGCGGGCATTAACCCGTTCGACGATGTTCGCACCGTGGTGGTACCGCCGCCGCAGATGGTCATGAACATGCGTATTGGCAATATGGTCGGCTTTTGCGTCGGCGAGCCGTGGAATGCCCAGGCCATTAACGATCGCATCGGTTTTACCGCTGCAACGTCGCAGTCTATCTGGGCTGACCACCCGGAAAAAATCCTCGGTACCCGTCGCGACTGGGTGGAGAAAAATCCGCACACCGCGCGGGCGCTGGTGAGCGCAGTACTGGAAGCCGCGCGCTGGATCGACGCTTCACCGGAAAACAAACGTGAAACGGCGCAGATCCTCTCGCGTCGCGCATGGCTGAACACCAAAGAGCAGTACCTCACCGGACGGATGCTGGGTGAGTACGACAACGGGGTGGGCACGCGCTGGCAGGACGCGCATCCGATTCGTTTCTTCAACGAGGGGGCTGTGAGCTACCCGTATCTCTCCGACGGCATGTGGTTCTTAACCCAGTTCCGCCGCTGGGGTTTGCTCAAAGCCGCGCCGGACTACGCGGGCATCGCGCAGCGCATTAACCAGACCGCGGTCTGGCAGGATGCCGCCACCGCGGTGGGGGGCATTACCACACCGACTTCACCACTACGCAGTAGCACCCTGATGGACGGCACCGTCTGGAACGGTACCGATCCTGAAGGCTATGCCAACCGCTTCGCTATTCACCGTAAAGGGGCCTGATTATGCAGCATCTGCACAGCACGAAAGCAAAACACGAGACGCCGGTGAGTGGCGAGGTGATTACCCTGCCACCGGTTCAGGTTCGCCGTCGTCCTCCGGCGATTGCCCGCCGGATTAACGACGTGCTCCAGCGTATCATTCCGGCGCTGCTGGGGCTGGGGCTGCTGGTGGTGCTCTGGCAACTGGCGGCAATCAACAGCAAAGGCTTCCCGACGCCGCTGAGCACGCTGGATTCTGCCATCACCCTGTTCGCCGATCCGTTTTATCGCGACGGGCCAAACGACATGGGGATCGGCTGGAACGTGCTTGCCTCCCTGCAGCGCGTGGCGGTGGGCTTTGGCCTGGCCGCTTTAGTCGGTATCCCGCTCGGTTTTCTGATTGGCCGTTTCACCTTTTTCTCACGCATGTTCAGCCCGCTGATTGCGCTGCTGCGCCCGGTCAGCCCATTGGCCTGGCTGCCTATCGGCCTGCTGCTGTTCCAGAAAGCAGAGCCGGCTTCCAGCTGGACCATTTTTATCTGTTCGATCTGGCCAATGGTGATTAACACCGCCGAAGGGGTACGCCGTATTCCGCAGGATTACCTCAACGTCGCCCGCGTGTTGCAGCTTTCTGAGTGGACCATTCTGCGTCGGATCCTCTTCCCGGCGGTGCTGCCTGCGGTGTTGACCGGGGTACGTCTTTCCATCGGTATCGCCTGGCTGGTGATTGTCGCCGCCGAAATGCTGACAGGCGGCTTAGGGATCGGTTTCTGGATCTGGAATGAGTGGAACAACCTCAACGTCGAAAACATTCTCATCGCCATCGTCATCATTGGCGTGGTCGGGTTACTGCTGGAGCAGGGGCTGATGCTGATCGCCCGTCGCTTTAGCTGGCAGGAAAAATAAGGAGCGAACATGAAACCAATCATTCAGGTCCAGGCCGTAAGCCAGCGTTTTTCTACCGCCAGCGGAGAATTTCTGGCGCTGCAGAACGTCTCGTTTGATATCCACGAAGGGGAAACTGTGAGCCTGATTGGCCACTCCGGCTGCGGCAAATCAACGCTGCTGAACTTGATCGCCGGGATCACCCTGCCGACGGAAGGGGGACTGATTTGTGACAACCGTGAAATTGCGGGTCCGGGACCGGAGCGTGCGGTGGTCTTTCAGAACCACTCCCTGCTGCCGTGGCTGACCTGTTTCGACAACGTTGCGCTGGCGGTCGATCAGGTGTTCCGCCACACCATGAGCAAGGTGGAGCGTCGTGAGTGGATTGAACACAACCTCGATCGCGTGCAGATGGGGCACGCCCTGCATAAACGCCCGGGGGAGATCTCAGGCGGTATGAAGCAGCGCGTGGGCATTGCCCGTGCGCTGGCGATGAAGCCGAAAGTGTTGCTGATGGATGAACCGTTTGGCGCGCTGGATGCCCTGACGCGTGCCCATCTGCAGGACTCCGTGATGCAAATCCAGCAGGCGCTCAAAACCACCATTGTGCTCATCACCCACGACGTGGACGAAGCGGTGCTGCTCTCTGACCGCGTGCTGATGATGACCAACGGCCCGGCGGCGACCGTCGGCGAAATCCTGGAGGTTGACCTGCCGCGTCCGCGTAACCGGGTGCAACTGGCGGACGACAGCCGCTACCACCACATGCGCCAGCAGATCCTCCATTTCCTCTATGAAAAACAGCCCAAAGCGGCGTAGTGGGGGCACCACGATGCGACTGGTCATTATCGGCAATGGAATGGCAGCAACACGGCTGATTGCCTCGCTGACCGGGCGTGCGCCTGGCCGCTTCGCGATCACCGTGTTGGGTGAGGAGCCTGAGCATGCGTACAACCGCATCCAGCTTTCGCCGGTGCTGGGTGGGGAAAAACGTCCGGAACAGATCCGCCTGCAGGACGATGACTGGTACCGCGAGCGCGGCGTCACGGTGCTCAGGGGGCAAAAGGTGCTCGCCGTGGACGTGGCGAAACGGGAAATCCGTACCGCGCAGACCACGCTGGGGTGGGATGAACTGGTCTTCGCCACCGGGTCGATACCGTTCGTGCCGCCGATCCCCGGGGGCGATGCGCCACACGTCTTTACCTTCCGCCGCCTTGAGGATACGCGAGCCATTGCGCAGATCCCGGGGCCAGCGGTGGTGTTGGGCGGTGGCGTGCTGGGCGTTGAGACGGCAGCGGCGCTGGTACAAAGTTGTGACAACGTCACGCTGGTGCATCGCGGACCGTGGTTGATGGAACAACAGCTGGATCGGCAGGCGGGGCTGCTGCTGGAGGCTGCGCTGGCGGAGCGCGGCGTGCGCTGCGAGCTGTCGTCCGGGATCGCGGCAATCGCGCCTGATTCAGTGACGCTACACAACGGACGCCAGGTTAGCGCCGCGCGCGTGGTGCTGGCTACCGGCGTACTGCCCAACATCGCCCTGGCAAGCGCCAGCGGTATTCACTGCGCCCGTGGCATTGTGGTCGACCAGCAGATGCAGACCTCCGTCCCGGCTATTAGCGCCATTGGGGAGTGCTGCGAAATCGACGGTCAGACGTTTGGCCTGGTTGCCCCCTGCCTGGCACAGGCGGACATTCTCGCCGCCCGGCTGGCAGGGGACGCCCCTGTGCCTTTTGCCCATACCGACAGCGGGATGCGCCTGAAGGTCACCGGTGTGGAGCTCTTCAGCGCCGGGCGCGTAACGGCGCAACCGGAGGATACGGTCTGGGACGCGTGGGATCCGCTGACCCGTCACTACCGTCGCTTACTGATTCATCGCGGTGCGCTGGCTGGCGTACTGCTGATGGGAGATTGCCGCAGCGCGGCAACATTTACCGATTTACTGGCAACGGCTGCGCCCGCACACGTGGACTGGCTGTTCGATCGATTCACTACGACGCAACCGCAGGTTGCAGGACAGAACGCTATGACAAAACCTACTCTGGTGGTGGTTGGGCACGGTATGGTCGGCCACCATTTTCTTGAAGACTGCGTAAACCGCAATCTGCATCAGCAATACCAGATTGTCGTCTTTGGCGAAGAGCGTTATGCCGCTTACGACCGCGTACATCTCTCAGAGTATTTTGGCGGCCGCAGCGCGGAGTCCCTCTCGCTGGTGAAGGGCGATTTCTTTGCCAGACACGGCATAGAGTTGCGTTTGTCGCAGCAAATTATCGCCATCGATCGCGACACGCACGTGGTGCGTACCGCCAGCGGTCACGAAACCCACTGGGATAAACTGGCGCTGGCGACCGGCTCATATCCGTTTGTGCCGCCGGTGCCGGGCAACACGCTGCCGGGCTGCTTTGTCTACCGTACGCTGGACGATCTCGATAACATTGCCGCGCATGCGAAGGGATCCCGACGCGGCGTAGTCATTGGCGGTGGCCTGCTCGGGCTGGAGGCGGCCAACGCCCTCAAACAGCTGGGGCTTGAAACCCACGTGGTGGAATTCGCCCCCAACCTGATGGCGGTACAGCTCGACAACGACGGCGCGGCGATGCTGCGTAAAAAAATTGAAGCGCTCGGCGTCGGGGTTCACACCAGCAAAGCCACCACTGAAATTGCGGCCACAGACGATGGACTGTTCCTGCGTTTTGCCGACGGTGAACAGCTGGACACCGATATGGTGGTCTTCTCTGCCGGGATCCGCCCGCAGGATGCGCTGGCGCGCAGCAGCGGCCTGGCGATCGGCGAGCGTGGCGGGATCTGCATTGATACCGCCTGCCAGACCTCAGATAAGGACATCTTCGCCATCGGGGAGTGTGCGCTGTGGGAAGGTAAAATCTTCGGTCTGGTGGCGCCGGGTTACCAGATGGCACGCGTGGCGGCGGCCACGCTGGCGGGTGAGGAGAAGTCCTTCACCGGCGCGGATATGAGCACCAAACTTAAGCTGCTGGGCGTGGACGTGGCCTCGTTTGGGGATGCCCATGGCCGTACGCCGGGGGCATTGAGCTACCAGTGGACCCACGGCCCGCAGCAAATCTATAAAAAAATTGTCGTCAGCTATGACAACAAAACCCTGCTCGGCGGCGTGCTGGTGGGGGATGCCAGCGAATACGCCACGCTGGTGCAGATGATGCTTAACGGAATCAGCCTGCCGAAAGAGCCTGAAACGCTCATCTTGCCAGCCTTCTCCGGTAGCGCGCCAAAAGCGCTGGGGGTGGCGGCGCTGCCGGACAGCGCGCAGATCTGCTCCTGTCATAACGTCAGCAAAGGCGATATCTGCCAGGCAGTGAGCGCCGGTGCGACGGACATCGGCGCCATCAAGCAGTGCACCAAAGCGGCGACCGGCTGCGGTGGGTGCAGCGCGCTGGTGAAACAGGTGATGGAGTTCCAGCTGGCTGAGCAGGGCGTGGAGGTGAAAAAAGATATCTGTGAGCACTTCCCGTACTCGCGTCAGGAGATATACCACCTGGTGCGCGTCAACCATATTCGTACCTTCGACCAGCTGATTAGCCGCTACGGCCAAGGGCACGGCTGTGAGATCTGTAAACCGCTGGTGGGGTCAGTGCTGGCCTCCTGCTGGAACGAATACCTGCTGAAACCGGCGCATCTGCCGTTGCAGGACACCAATGATCGCTACTTTGCCAATATTCAGAAGGACGGAACGTACTCCATCGTGCCGCGCATGCCCGCCGGGGAAGTAACGGCCGACGGGCTGATTGCTATCGGGCAGATCGCAAAGCGCTACGGGCTGTACAGCAAGATCACCGGCGGCCAGCGTATTGACCTGTTTGGTGCCACGCTGGAGCAGTTGCCGGAGATCTGGCAGGCGCTGGTGGAGGCCGGATTTGAAACCGGGCATGCGTACGGTAAATCCCTGCGTACCGTGAAATCCTGCGTCGGGTCAACCTGGTGCCGCTATGGCGTGCAGGACTCCACCGGCCTTGCGGTCAAACTGGAGCACCGTTACAAGGGGCTGCGCGCGCCGCACAAAATCAAAATGGCGGTGTCCGGCTGTACCCGCGAGTGTGCCGAGGCGCAAAGCAAAGATGTTGGCGTGATCGCCACGGACAAGGGCTGGAATCTCTATCTGTGCGGCAACGGCGGCATGAAGCCGCGACACGCGGATCTCTTCGCCAGCGATCTGGATGAAGAGACGCTGATCCGTACCGTCGACCGTTTTCTGATGTTCTACATTCGCACGGCGGATCGCCTGCAGCGGACCAGCACCTGGATGGACAACCTTGAAGGCGGTCTCGACTATCTGCGGGAGGTGATCCTCGACGATAGTCTCGGCATTGCGCACGAGCTGGAGCAGGAGATGGCCCGTGTGGTGGAAACGTATCAGTGCGAATGGCAGACCACGCTTAACGATCCGAACCGTCTGGCGCTGTTCCGCACGGCGGTGAACGGTCCGGCGACGGAAGAGAGTAAACGCTGGCAGGAAATTTGCGGTCTGGATGAGATCCCGGAGCAGGCGGGGATCGGCGCCCGGCTGGGGCGTAAGCCGATCGCGCTGTTCCGTTTTGGCACATCGGTCTATGCCCTTGACGATCAGGAGCCAGGCAGCGATGCGAACGTGCTGTCACGCGGTGTTCTTGGCGATGCGGCGGGTGAGCCGGTGGTTATCTCGCCGCTCTATAAACAGCGTATTCGCCTGCGCGACGGCTGCCAGGTGGATAACGGTGAGCCTGCGGTGCGCGCCTGGCCGGTGAAAATCGAAAACGGCAAGGTGTGGGTGGGGAACGACGCGTTGCTGGTCCGTGCGGAGGCATCATGAATGGAACCCGAACAACGTGCCCGTACTGCGGCGTCGGTTGCGGCGTGGTGGCCCGGGTTGAGGGCGACAAGGTCACGGTGCGCGGCGATGAACACCATCCCGCCAGTTTTGGACGGCTGTGCGTCAAAGGCGCGGCGTTAGGTGAAACCACGGGCCTGCAGGGGCGGCTGCTGCACCCGGTGGTGGACGGGCTGGAGGTGGACTGGCCGCAGGCGTTAAGCGCGGCTGGCGAGCGGCTGCGGGCGATTATCGACACCTGGGGGCCGCAGGCGGTGGCGTTTTACGCCTCCGGCCAGCTACTCACCGAGGATTACTACGCTGCCAATAAGCTGATGAAAGGGTTTATCGGCGCGGCGAACATCGATACCAACTCGCGGCTCTGCATGTCGTCGGCGGTAGCAGGCTATAAGCGCGCATTTGGCGAAGATGTGGTGCCGTGCAGCTATGAGGACGTGGAGAACAGCGATCTGGTGGTGCTGGTGGGTTCAAACGCGGCATGGACGCATCCGGTGCTTTATCAGCGGCTGGTTCAGGCGCGGCAAAACAATCCGCAAATGAAAGTGGTGGTGATCGATCCGCGTAAAACCGCCACCTGTGATATCGCCGACCTGCATCTGGCGCTCGCGCCCGGCAGTGACGCCGGGCTGTTTGTCGGTTTGCTCAACCTGATTCAGGGTACTGACGACTGGCCGATTGCCCGCGTGGCCGGGTTTTGTGGTCTTGATGCACAGGAGATTGCCACGTTTTACGACTGGTTCCTCACGGCGCCGCGTGCCATTACGCTCTACACCATGGGGATCAACCAGTCTTCCAGCGGCAGCGACAAGTGCAACGCCATCATTAACGTCCATCTTGCCAGCGGGAAATTTGCCCGTCAGGGCTGCGGGCCGTTTTCGCTGACCGGCCAGCCAAACGCGATGGGGGGACGGGAAGTGGGTGGCCTCGCGAATCAACTGGCGGCGCATATGAACTTCGAGCCGGACGATCTCTTGCGGGTGGCGCGTTTCTGGGGAACAGAACGGCTGGCGCAAACGCCGGGCCTGATGGCCGTTGAGCTGTTTGACGCCATTGCCCGCGGTGAGGTAAAGGCGGTATGGATCATGGGCACCAATCCGGCTGTCTCGCTGCCGGATAGTCACGCGGTATGCCAGGCGCTGGCGAACTGTCCGCTGGTCATTGTCTCTGAGGTGATGCAGGAGACCGACACCAGCCGCTACGCCCATATTCGTTTCCCGGCGCTGGGCTGGGGAGAGAAAAACGGTACGGTCACCAACTCCGAACGGCGGATTTCGCGCCAGCGCGCCTTTCTGGCTGCCCCGGGCCAGGCAAAACCGGACTGGTGGATTGTTGCCCAGGTGGCGAAACAGCTGGGCTATGGTGAGGCCTTTGCCTGGGAACATCCGCAGGAAATTTTTTGTGAACATGCGGCGCTGTCGGCATTTGAGAATGACGGGGCACGGGCGTTTAATCTGCATGCGCTGGCGGGGCTTACCCGTGAGGCCTGGGATCAGCTTGAGCCTTATCAGTGGGCGGCGGGCGATTTTCCCCACCGGAATATGGTGCCCGTTGACCCGCGTCCGCACGGCGCGGTGCCAGATGCGTTATATCCGTTGCTGCTGAATACCGGACGCATCCGCGATCAATGGCATACCATGACCCGTACGGGATATGTTCCCGGGCTGATGCAGCATATCTCTGAGCCCTGCGTTGAGATCTGCGCCGCAGATGCCGCGCGTTTCGCCCTTTGCGACGGGCAACTGGCACGGATCAGTTCTCCGCGTGGAGTGATGGTGGCAAAAGTACGTATCAACGATGGACAAAGGGAGGGGGAAGTATTCGCGCCCATGCACTGGAATGCGCAGTTTGCCCGTCAGGGAAAGGTTAATACGCTGGTGGCAGGGCGCTGCGATCCGCAGTCCGGCCAGCCGGAGAGTAAACAGACCGCCGTCAGGATCATGCCATGGCAGCCTGAATGGCAGGGAGAGCTGTATGCCCGTGTGCTGCCGGAACTGCCGCCTTCGGTACACTGGTGGCGCAAAGCATCACGCCTGACGGTGGCGGCTGACGAACCGTTGATGCCGTGGGTGAAAGAGTATGCTGAACAGCAGGGCTGGCAGCTGCAACTTGCCCGGACGGATGCGCGCAGCAGCGTACTGGCATGGCATAACGGCGAGCTGATGCTCGGATTCTGGGAAGGGACTACGTTGCCAGCGCTGGCGCATGCGACTATTGAAGAGGCTTTCCGTCGGGCTCCAGAGACGCTTGCGGAGCGGCATGCGCTCCTGAACGGCGCGGGCGCGGGGGAGAGTGTCGATCCGGGACGCATTATCTGCAGCTGTTACTGCGTCGGGGAAAATGCGATACGGGAGGCGATTGTCGGCGGGTGCGATTCCATTGCAACGCTGGGGGCGAAGCTACGGTGTGGGACGAATTGCGGCTCCTGCGTGCCGGAGCTGAAAGGGCTGTTTGGATAATGGTCTAAGAGTGTCGGGTAAAGCGACAATAATGTTCAGGATATTCCTGAAATTTGCGCTAAGACTGCATTTCACAGCTTATCGCGTTAACATTAAAAGCGTTGCCTCATAAACACAGGTTCTTATTTACGACGTTGATGGCTGTATCGTCCCGCATTCGCTTTCTGTTATTACTCCCACTTCTTACGGCGGGTGCCGTTCACGGTGCCCCGAATTCCTTTATGCATCAGGCAGAAAACCCCTTTGATAACAACGGGGACAGTTTGCCCGATCTCGGCATGGCGACACCAACAGACGAGGGGGAAAAGCACCTGGCCGAAATGGCAAAAGCCTTTGGCGAAGCCAGTATGACCGATAACGGCCTCACCACCGGCGAGCAGGCGCGTCAGTTCGCGTTTGGTAAGGTGCGTGACGCGGTGAGCGGCGAGGTGAATCAGCAGATTGAGGCCTGGCTCTCGCCCTGGGGCAACGCCAGCGTCAATTTACTGGTGGATGACGAGGGGAACTTTAACGGCAGCAGCGGGAGCTGGTTCATCCCCTGGAATGATAACAACCGTTACCTGAGCTGGAGCCAGCTGGGGCTTACGCAGCAGAGTGACGGCCTGGTGAGCAATGCCGGCATCGGTCAGCGCTGGGTTGCCGGAAAATGGCTGCTCGGCTACAACACCTTTTACGATAACCTGCTTGATGAAAACCTGCAGCGTGCCGGGCTGGGTGCGGAGGCGTGGGGCGAGAATCTGCGTCTGTCTGCCAATTACTATCAACCGCTGGCCAGCTGGCGCGAGAGTTCGGACGTGCAGGAGCAGCGCATGGCGCGTGGCTATGACGTGACCGCTAAAGCCTGGCTGTCGTGGTTTCATCATTTCAACACCAGCGTCAGCTTTGAGCAGTACTTTGGTGACAACGTTGACCTGTTCAACAGTGGAACCGGCTATCACAACCCGGTGGCGGTCAACCTGGGGCTTAACTATACGCCTGTTCCGCTGGTCACCCTGACGGCGGCGCATAAGCAGGGGGAGAGCGGTGCGAGTCAGAACAACCTCGGGCTTAAGCTCAACTACCGCTTTGGTGTGCCCCTTGCCAAGCAGCTTTCCGCCAGCGAAGTTGCCGCCACGCGCTCCCTGCGCGGCAGTCGCTATGATTCACCGGAGCGGGATAACCTGCCGGTAATGGAGTTCCGCCAGCGCAAAACGCTCTCCGTCTGGCTGGCGACCCCGCCGTGGGATCTGAAAGGGGGCGAGACCGTGATGCTCAAGCTTCAGGTACGCAGCACTCATGGTATTCGGCAGATCCACTGGCAGGGCGATACCCAGGCACTGAGCCTGACCGCACCGGCCAACACGCACAGCAGCGATGGCTGGAGTGTGATTATGCCTGCCTGGGATGACAGTGACGGGGCGAAGAACCGCTGGCACCTGTCGGCGGTGGTTGAAGATGAAAAAGGACAGCGCGTCTCATCCAATGAGATCACGCTTACCGTGGTTCAGCCGCTTGTCGCGTTACCTGACGACGACCCGCGCTGGAAGTTACTCCCGGATGAGTAATCCTCAGAAAATGCGTTCCTGATGCACCCACACGGCGGCTTCAACGCGGGATTTTAACTTCATCTTCTTCAGCATATGTTTCACATGCACCTTGACCGTGCTTTCGGTGATATCCAGACGACGGGCGATCATTTTGTTCGGCAGACCCTGGGCAATCAGCTTCAGAATATCGCGCTCGCGCGGGGTTAACTGGCTGACGTCGCGGTCGGAGGTGGCGCGGTTTGCCCGCAGGCTGGCGGCCAGCACCGGGGTTAACGCCTCGCTCAGTACCATTTCGCCTGCGGCAGCCTGTTGCAGGGCCTTGAGCAGATCTTCCGGCTCCATGTCTTTCAGCAGGTAGCCGTCTGCACCGCGTTTTAACGCCGTGACCACATCTTCTTCATGGTTTGAGACGCTGAAGACCACCACGCGTCCCGACAGCGATTTTTCACGCAGCTTATCGAGCGTCTCCAGACCGTTCATGCCTGGCATGTTGAGATCGAGCAGGATCAAATCAGGATCAAGCGATTCGGCAAGTTCAATACCCTGTTCACCGTTGCTGGCTTCGCCAACGACGGTGATATCAGGTGCCATGCTGACCAGCTGTTTTACGCCAGTACGCAGCATCGGATGGTCGTCAATCAACAGGATGGATGCCGGTTCCTGATTAGTCATGGGTTTCTCCCTGGATAGTTGTGAGGGGTTTTTCGGGGATAAAGGTGACAACCACTTCTGTGCCACCTGTTTCTCGCCGACGAACCTGGCAATCACCGCGCAGGCTTTGGGCGCGGTCTCGCATGATAATTAAACCGTAATGGTTTGTCCGTTCGGCATTTTCCGGCACGCCGCGGCCGTTGTCATGAACCGTGAGCTTCACCTGATTATCGTGCTGGCTAACGGTAACGGTGACCGCCGTCGCGTCAGCGTGTTTTAGCACGTTGCTCAGCGCTTCGCGGGCGATCTGCAGTAAATGAATGGCCTGATGAGAAGGCACAAAACGAGGCGGTAACTGGTAATCGAGCTTCACCGGGAACCCCAGTCGGGCGCTAAATTCCTGGCAGCTTGCTTCCAGCGCCGGGCGCAGGCCGGGCTCGGTGAGCTGCAGGCGGAAGGTGGTCAGCAGTTCGCGAAGCTGTACCCAGGAGGTGTTCAGCTCGTTGCGGATCTGGCTAAGCAGCGCTTTGTTGCTTTCCGGCATTTCTGCGGCCTGCATTTGCAGACAGCTGACCTGCATTTTCATACAGGAGAGCGACTGGGCGATAGAGTCGTGGAGTTCGCGGGCGATGGTGGCGCGCTCTTCCATCACGATCAGTTGCTGCTGCTTCTCCTGATGGCGGTCTAGGGCCAGCGTGGCCGTCAGTTGTTCAACCAGCGTATCCACCAGTTGCTGCTGGTCGTGGCTCAGATGACGCCCGGCGGGCAGGGTCGCCAGCAGAATACCGTACTGGGTGTGGCTGTCTGTCAGCCGCCATTTTAGCGTCGTGCCGCTGGTGGTCAGCGGCGGTAAGCCGCGTGGGCACAGGTGACAGCCTTTGTCATCGCAGCTCATGTCTGACTGACAGGTAAACTCCTGGTGATTTTCTTCATCTTCCATGTCGTACACCCGAAGCTCCAGATCGTGCAGCAGGGTCAGATTCTGCAGGCCATTCAGGACCGGGGAGAGACGTTCGCACAGCGGCACCTGCATATGCAGGCGGCGATTAGCCTGCCACAGGAACGAGAGGATCTCGTTTTTCTGCTCCAGCCCCGCGGTTTTCTCCTGTACGCGTTTCTCCAGCACCGCGTAACTCTCGGCGAGTTCATCTGACATGGTGTTCAGCGCCTGGCCCAGCATCGCCATTTCGTTACGTCCGCTGATGTGGGTGCGCTGGGTAAAATCCCGGGCGGTCACCGCGCGGGCCATCGCCAGCAGTTGCTTCCAGGGATTTAGCAGCCGGGCGCGTAGCCAGACAATGGTGAAAATCAGCAGCAGCCCCATAAACAGCGCCATCGCCCGGTGGATCATCACCACCCGGTCGATGCGTAATTCGGTGGTTTGATCGAAAGAGGAGACCAGGGTATCAATGCGGGAAACGAACCCGGCGACATCACGGGCAACGGTATCAGGATTTTTCGCCTGCTTTAACCCCGGCTCCAGCTGAGTGTGCCAGTAGCCCTGAAGGGCTTTAAGCTGGGATTCCTGACCGGCACGAATCGCGGCACTTTCCAGTTCGGTGCTGAAAGCGGTATGTTCCATATCGTCCAGCAGCTTCTGATCGTCCTGGGTTAACGGCACCGATGCCAGTAGACGATAACTCTGCATGCGTAGTGAGCCTGCCTCGTTGATGGCATGGGCATTACCCTGTACACCCTGTACCAGCCAGCCGGAAATCGCCATGCCGGTCACGCCGATGGCGGTAGACAGCAAAACGATCAGGGCGACCTGATTGACGAGTGTTAGCGGAGATAAACATCTTTTTAACATAGAGTTGCCGGGCTCCTGACGTGGCCTGCTTGCAGGAATGGCGTTATTCTGGTGCATACCCTGGAGTATACCCATACCAATAAAGGATTACCTCTAAATTGCCAATGGGGTAAGGCTCAGGGGGAGGAATGGACAGCGAGACGTCAGTCCTGTGAAAAACCACGTCTTTTTTACCGTTTTACTCTACTCACTAAGGATGATGGCTTTTTTTTCGCCGCAAATCCTCCCACTTTTCCTTTGATTTATATCAACTTACCGCCGCCCTAAAACCCTAATGTTTGCAGCATCATTCGAGAATCAGAGGTGTCTATGAGTCACACATCCGCTCCTGAAAGGGAAAATGGTGCCGTTATAACTGACTGGCGTCCGGAAGATCCGGCGTTCTGGCAGCAGCGCGGCAACCGTGTCGCAAGCCGAAATCTGTGGATTTCCGTTCCATGTTTATTGTTAGCGTTTTGCGTCTGGATGTTGTTCAGCGCGGTAGCGGTGAACCTGCCTAAGGTCGGATTTACCTTTACCACCGATCAGCTGTTTATGCTGACCGCGCTGCCGTCGCTGTCGGGAGCCTTGCTGCGCGTGCCTTACGCGTTCATGGTGCCGGTTTTTGGCGGCCGTCGCTGGACGGCGTTCAGTACCGGTATCATGATCGTGCCTTGCGTGTGGCTCGGTTTTGCGGTGCAGGACACCTCCACGCCGTTTAGCGTGTTCGTGATTATCTCTCTGCTCTGCGGTTTTGCGGGCGCAAACTTCGCGTCCAGCATGGCAAACATCAGCTTCTTCTTCCCGAAAGCGAAGCAGGGCGGTGCGCTGGGGATTAACGGCGGCCTGGGTAATATGGGCGTCAGCGTAATGCAGCTGATTGCACCGCTGGCGATCTCCGTCTCTATCTTCGCGGCGTTTGGCGGCGGTGGGGTGACGCAGGCAGATGGCTCTTCCCTCTATCTGCAAAACGCGGCCTGGATCTGGGTACCGTTCCTGGTGGTCTTTACCCTTGCGGCCTGGTTCTTTATGAATGACCTGTCTGCATCGAAGGCATCCCTGAGCGAGCAGTTGCCGGTGCTGAAGCGCGGCCACCTGTGGGTGATGGCGCTGCTCTATCTGGCGACCTTCGGCTCGTTCATTGGTTTCTCTGCGGGCTTTGCCATGCTGTCGAAAACCCAGTTCCCGGAGGTGCAAATTCTGCAGTTCGCCTTCTTCGGACCGTTTATTGGCGCGCTGGCGCGTTCGCTGGGCGGCATGGTCTCTGACCGTCTGGGCGGGACCCGCGTGACGCTGATTAACTTCGTTGTGATGGCGGTCTTCTGTGCGCTGCTGTTCCTGACCCTGCCAGCCGACGGGCAGGGGGGTAACTTCATCGCCTTCTTCGGCGTGTTTATGGTGCTGTTCCTGACGGCCGGGCTGGGAAGTGCTTCTACCTTCCAGATGATCTCCGTCATCTTCCGTAAGCTGACCATGGACCGCGTGAAAGCGCAGGGCGGTAGCGAAGAGCAGGCCATGCGCGAAGCGGCAACGGATACGGCGGCAGCGCTGGGCTTTATCTCCGCGATTGGCGCTATCGGTGGCTTCTTTATTCCAAAAGCGTTCGGGATCTCGCTGGACCTGACCGGCTCCCCGGCAGGAGCAATGAAAGTATTCCTCGTTTTCTATATCGCCTGTGTCGCCATCACGTGGCTGGTATATGGCCGTAATTCCAAGAAAAATAAGTAAGTTTGATTATCCGTTTACGCGACCTTCGGGTCGCGTTTTTTTATTTCCTCAGTAGTTACAACATACTCCTGGCTTTTCTAACGTCCCGCCCGCAGGTAACTCTGTGATCGCCATCGCTTTTCAGCCGAGCCTACCCCTTAATACCCGAGATGTTAAAAACAGGCGGGCTTATTGTACGATAAATAAAAAATACCATTTAAAATCATGGAGATATAAAAATAAAAATTCTACCGCTTTGGTGGTATTCGTTATAACACCTCACTTCATAGTCCCCCTCCGTCTTGATCGTTATCAATTCTCCCTCTCTTACAGGACGTTACCTTCGCTGCAAATCAGCAATGTCGATTTAGAGAGCCACAGGCTCCACACAGGAGATACCCGATGAGCAAATTTTTGGACCGGTTTCGCTACTTCAAACAGAAGGGTGAAACTTTTGCCGATGGGCACGGCCAGGTTCTGGATACCAACCGGGACTGGGAAGACGGTTACCGCCAGCGCTGGCAGCATGACAAAGTCGTCCGTTCAACCCACGGTGTAAACTGCACTGGCTCGTGTAGCTGGAAGATTTTCGTTAAAAACGGTCTGGTGACCTGGGAAATGCAGCAGACCGACTATCCGCGCACCCGCCCGGATATGCCGAACCATGAACCACGTGGCTGCCCGCGTGGCGCCAGCTACTCCTGGTATCTCTACAGTGCGAACCGTCTTAAATATCCTCTGATGCGCAAGCGTCTGATGAAAATGTGGCGTGAAGCCAAGGTGCAGCACAGCGATCCGGTAGAGGCGTGGGCATCCATCATCGAAGACGCCGACAAAGCGAAAAGCTTCAAGCAGGCGCGTGGCCGCGGTGGTTTTGTTCGCTCCTCCTGGAAAGAGGTGAATGAGCTAATTGCCGCCTCTAACGTCTATACCGTCAAAACTTACGGTCCTGACCGCGTGGCAGGCTTCTCGCCGATCCCGGCGATGTCGATGGTCTCTTACGCTTCTGGCGCGCGCTATCTTTCCCTGATTGGGGGAACCTGTCTGAGCTTCTACGACTGGTACTGCGACCTGCCGCCAGCGTCTCCACAGACCTGGGGTGAACAGACCGATGTGCCGGAGTCCGCCGACTGGTATAACTCCAGCTACATTATCGCCTGGGGCTCCAACGTACCGCAGACCCGTACCCCGGATGCCCACTTCTTTACTGAAGTGCGTTACAAAGGCACCAAAACCGTTGCGGTGACCCCGGACTACGCCGAAATTGCCAAGCTGTGTGACCTGTGGCTGGCGCCTAAACAGGGTACTGACTCCGCGATGGCGCTGGCGATGGGCCACGTCATGCTGCGTGAATTCCACCTCGATAAACCAAGCCAGTACTTCACCGATTACGTGCGTCGTTATACCGACATGCCAATGCTGGTGATGCTGGAAGAGCGTGACGGCTACTACGCAGCAGGCCGTACGCTGCGTGCGGCGGATCTGGTGGACGCGCTGGGCCAGGAAAACAACCCTGAGTGGAAAACCGTCGCGTATAACAGCAACGGTGAGCTGGTGGTGCCAAACGGTTCAATCGGCTTTCGCTGGGGTGAGAAGGGCAAATGGAACCTTGAACAACGTAACGGTACAACCGGCGAAGAGACCGAGCTGCGCCTGAGCATGCTGGGCAGCCAGGATGAGATCGCAGAAGTGGGCTTCCCGTACTTCGGCGGCGAAGGTTCTGAGCACTTCAACAAGGTCGAGCTACAGAACGTGCTGATGCACAAACTGCCGGTGAAACGCCTGCAGCTGGCCGACGGCTCTAGCGCCCTGGTGACCACCGTGTATGACCTGACGCTGGCCAACTACGGTCTGGAGCGCGGTCTGAACGATGAAAACTGCGCGACCAGCTATGACGATGTGAAGGCGTACACCCCAGCCTGGGCGGAGCAGATCACCGGCGTACCGCGTGCGCAGATCACCCGTATCGCCCGTGAGTTCGCAGAAAACGCCGACAAAACCCATGGTCGTTCAATGATTATCGTCGGTGCCGGTCTGAACCACTGGTATCACCTCGATATGAACTACCGTGGCCTGATCAACATGCTGATCTTCTGCGGCTGTGTCGGTCAGAGCGGTGGCGGCTGGGCGCACTACGTGGGCCAGGAAAAACTGCGTCCGCAGACCGGCTGGCAGCCGCTGGCGTTTGCCCTTGACTGGCAGCGTCCGGCGCGTCATATGAACAGCACTTCCTACTTCTATAACCACTCCAGCCAGTGGCGCTACGAGACGGTTACCGCGCAGGAGCTGCTGTCGCCAATGGCAGATAAATCCCGCTACAGCGGTCATCTGATCGACTTTAACGTCCGCGCTGAACGCATGGGCTGGTTGCCGTCCGCGCCTCAGCTGGGCACTAACCCGCTGCGTATTGCGGAAGAGGCGAAGCAGGCAGGGATGTCGCCAGTGGATTACACCGTTAAGTCTCTGAAAGACGGTTCAATCCGTTTTGCGGCCGAGCAGCCGGAAAACGGTAAAAACCATCCGCGTAACCTGTTCATCTGGCGTTCCAACCTGCTGGGCTCGTCCGGTAAAGGCCACGAGTACATGCTGAAATACCTGCTCGGTACCGAAAACGGTATCCAGGGTAAAGATCTCGGCAAGCAGGGCGGCGTGAAGCCGGAAGAAGTGGAGTGGAAAGACAACGGTCTCGACGGCAAGCTGGATCTGGTGGTGACTCTCGACTTCCGTCTCTCCAGCACCTGCCTGTACTCCGATATCGTGCTGCCTACCGCTACCTGGTACGAAAAAGACGACATGAATACCTCGGATATGCATCCGTTTATTCATCCGCTGTCTGCGGCCGTTGACCCGGCGTGGGAATCAAAAAGCGACTGGGATATCTACAAAGACATCGCGAAGAAATTCTCTGAAGTCTGCGTAGGGCACCTGGGCAAAGAGACCGACGTGGTGACGCTGCCTATCCAGCACGACTCAGCTGCCGAACTGGCGCAGCCGCTGGACGTGAAGGACTGGAAAAAAGGTGAATGTGACCTGATCCCGGGCGTAACGGCACCGCACATTATTCCGGTGGAACGTGACTACCCGGCGACCTACGAGCGCTTTACCTCTATCGGACCGCTGATGGAGAAAATCGGCAACGGCGGGAAAGGGATTGCCTGGAACACCCAGAGCGAAATGGATCTGCTGCGCAAGCTCAATTACACCAAAGCGGACGGCCCGGCCAAAGGCCAGCCGATGCTGAATACGGCGATTGATGCGGCAGAAATGATCCTGACCCTGGCACCGGAAACCAACGGCCAGGTTGCCGTGAAGGCCTGGAAAGCGCTGAGTGAATTCACCGGCCGCGACCATACGCATCTGGCGCTCAACAAAGAAGACGAAAAAATTCGCTTCCGCGATATTCAGGCGCAGCCGCGCAAAATTATCTCCAGCCCGACCTGGTCTGGCCTGGAAGATGAACATGTCTCTTACAACGCCGGGTATACCAACGTTCACGAGCTGATCCCATGGCGTACCCTGTCCGGTCGTCAGTCGCTGTATCAGGATCACCAGTGGATGCGTGACTTCGGTGAAAGCCTGCTGGTTTACCGTCCGCCAATCGACACCCGCTCCGTGAAAGCGGTGATGGGCGCGAAATCGAACGGCAACCCGGAGAAGGCGCTGAACTTCCTGACGCCGCACCAGAAGTGGGGGATCCACTCTACTTATAGCGACAACCTGCTGATGCTGACCTTGTCCCGCGGTGGTCCGATTGTGTGGATGAGTGAAGCGGACGCCAAAGATCTGGGTATTGAAGATAACGACTGGATCGAAGTGTTCAACAGCAACGGCGCCCTGACGGCGCGTGCGGTGGTGAGCCAGCGTGTACCGGCCGGGATGACCATGATGTACCACGCGCAGGAACGTATCGTGAACCTGCCGGGTTCAGAGATCACCGAGCAGCGCGGCGGTATTCACAACTCCGTGACCCGTATTACGCCGAAGCCGACCCACATGATCGGTGGCTATGCACAGTTGGCCTACGGCTTTAACTACTACGGTACGGTAGGTTCTAACCGCGATGAGTTCGTGGTGGTACGTAAGATGAAAAATATTAACTGGTTAGATGGCGAAGGTAATGACCAGGTACAGGAGAGCGTAAAATGAAAATTCGTTCACAAGTCGGCATGGTGCTGAATCTGGATAAATGCATCGGCTGTCATACCTGCTCAGTCACCTGTAAGAACGTCTGGACCAGCCGTGAAGGGATGGAATACGCCTGGTTCAACAACGTGGAAAGTAAGCCGGGTACCGGCTTCCCGACCGACTGGGAAAACCAGGAGAAGTGGAAGGGCGGCTGGATCCGTAAAATCAACGGTAAGCTGCAGCCGCGCATGGGTAACCGTGCGATGCTGCTGGGTAAAATCTTCGCCAACCCGCATCTGCCGGGTATCGAAGATTATTACGAGCCGTTTGACTACGACTACCAGAACCTGCATAACGCGCCGGAAAGTAAGCACCAGCCGATCGCCCGTCCTCGCTCTCTGATCACCGGTCAGCGCATGGACAAAATTACCAGCGGTCCAAACTGGGAAGAAATTCTGGGCGGCGAGTTCGAAAAACGCGCCAAAGACCAGAACTTCGAGAACATGCAGAAGGCGATGTACGGCCAGTTTGAAAACACCTTCATGATGTACCTGCCGCGTCTGTGTGAGCACTGCCTCAACCCGGCGTGCGTGGCGACCTGCCCGAGCGGTGCCATCTACAAGCGTGAAGAAGACGGCATCGTGCTGATCGACCAGGACAAGTGCCGCGGCTGGCGTATGTGCATCACCGGCTGCCCGTACAAAAAAATCTACTTCAACTGGAAGAGCGGTAAGTCAGAGAAGTGCATCTTCTGTTACCCGCGTATCGAAGCCGGTATGCCGACCGTCTGCTCCGAGAGCTGCGTAGGCCGTATTCGTTACCTCGGCGTGCTGCTGTATGACGCGGACGCGATTGAAAATGCCGCGAGCACCGAGAACGAGAAAGATCTGTACCAGCGTCAGCTGGACGTGTTCCTTGACCCGAACGATCCGAAAGTGATTGAGCAGGCGCTGAAAGACGGCATTCCGCAGAGCGTAATCGACGCGGCGCAGCAGTCTCCGGTATACAAAATGGCGATGGACTGGAAGCTGGCCCTGCCGCTGCACCCGGAATACCGCACGCTGCCGATGGTCTGGTACGTGCCGCCTCTGTCGCCGATTCAGTCAGCCGCGGATGCAGGCGAGCTGGGCAGCAACGGCATTCTGCCGGACGTGGAGAGCCTGCGTATCCCGGTTCAGTACCTGGCAAACCTGCTGACCGCAGGCGATACCCAGCCGGTACTGCTGGCGCTGAAACGTATGCTGGCGATGCGCCACTTCAAACGTGCGGAAACCGTGGACGGCGTGACCGACACCCGTGCGCTGGAAGAGGTCGGCCTGACCGAAGCGCAGGCCCAGGAGATGTACCGCTACCTGGCCATTGCCAACTACGAAGATCGTTTCGTGGTACCAAGCAGCCACCGTGAACTGGCCCGCGAAGCCTTCCCGGAGAAAAACGGTTGTGGCTTTAGCTTTGGCGACGGTTGCCACGGGTCTGACAGCAAATTCAACCTGTTCAACAGCCGCCGCATCGATGCCATGGATGTGACCAGCAAAACGGAGCCGCACCCATGATTGAACTCGTGATTGTTTCGCGTCTGCTGGAGTACCCGGATGCCGCGCTGGCGCAGCATCAGCAGGAACTCTTTGATGCGCTCGCGTCCTCTGAAAACCTGGATAAAGAAGATGCCCAGACACTGGGCGTTTTCCTCCGCGACCTGTTAGCGCGCGATCTTCTCGATGCGCAGGCGGATTACAGCCAGCTGTTTGATCGCGGTCGCGCAACCTCGCTGCTGCTGTTTGAACACGTTCACGGGGAATCCCGCGATCGGGGCCAGGCGATGGTGGACCTGATGGCCCAGTACGAGCAGCACGGCCTGCAGCTCGACAGCCGCGAGCTGCCGGATCATCTGCCGCTGTACCTGGAGTATCTGGCGCAGTTGCCAAAAGAAGAAGCGCTGGGTGGTCTGCAGGACATCGCGCCGATTCTGGCGTTGCTCAGCGCCCGTCTTCAGCAGCGCGAGAGCCGCTATGCGGTGCTGTTTGGGGTGCTGGTGAAGCTGGCGAATGCCTCGGTCGACAGTGAAAAAGTGGCGGAGAAAATTGCGGACGAAGCCCGCGACGACACGCCACAGGCGCTGGATGCAGTCTGGGAAGAAGAGCAGGTGAAATTCTTTGCTGACCAGAGCTGCGGCGAATCTGAAATTTCGGCTCACCAGCGTCGTTTTGCCGGCGCGGTTGCCCCGCAATATTTGAATATCTCTAACGGAGGACGGCACTAATGCACTTCCTGAATATGTTCTTCTTTGACATTTACCCGTATATCGCGGGCACCGTGTTCCTGGTGGGAAGCTGGCTGCGTTATGACTATGGCCAGTACACCTGGCGTGCTGCCTCCAGCCAGATGCTGGATCGTAAAGGGATGCACGTTGCGTCTAACCTGTTCCACATCGGTATTCTGGGGATTTTTGCCGGCCACTTCCTGGGAATGCTGACGCCACACTGGATGTATGAAGCGTGGCTGCCTATCGAAGTGAAGCAGAAGATGGCGATGATCGCCGGTGGCGCTTGCGGCGTGATGACCCTGGTGGGTGGTCTGCTGCTGCTGAAACGCCGTCTGTTCAGTCCGCGCGTGCGGGCTACCACTACCACGGCGGATATCCTGATCCTCTCTCTGCTGATGGTTCAGTGCGCACTGGGTCTGCTGACCATTCCATTCTCGGCGCAGCATATGGACGGTAGCGAAATGATGAAGCTGGTGGGATGGGCGCAGTCCGTAGTGACCTTCCACGGAGGCGCATCTGAACATCTGGATGGGGTGGCGTTTATCTTCCGCCTGCACCTGGTGTTGGGTATGACCCTGTTTGTGCTGTTCCCGTTCTCTCGTCTGGTGCACATCTGGAGCGCGCCGGTGGAGTACCTGACGCGCAAATACCAGATTGTGCGTGCCCGTCGCTAATTTGTCGTTTTGATACTAACCCCGCATTCGCGGGGTTTTTTTTCGCCCCAGCCCAGATTATTTCCTGCCGCAGCAAACAGGATCAGCGCGCCGCCCGCCAGTTGGGTAATATCCAGCGAATGCCCGAAGACCACATTATCGACAACGATGGCTACTACCGGATAGATAAAGGACAGTGAACCGGTAATGGGCGTCGGAAGTTTTTGGATGGCGCTATACAACAGCTGATACATGATACCGGTATGGACAATGCCCAGCGTCAGTAAAATTGGCCACGGAAAATCAGCGGACAAGGCGGGCATACGGGCAAACGGCAGTAGCATTACCACGCCTGTCAGCACCTGAATAAACGCTATATGCTGTGGCGCGATGGATTTCAGTTTGCGGGCAATAATCGCCGTCAACGCATAGAAGAAAGCCGCACCCAGTGCCAGACCGATCCCCGCGAGCCAGGCTGAGCCATGGGAACCGGACAGTTCGCCTGAGAGCAAAATTACCACCCCGCCGAAGGCAAGAAACAGCCAGCCCCATTTGACCAGACTGACGCGTTCGCCTAATAACATACCCATCATCACCAGCATAAAGGGCTGAGTGTTATAGACCACAGTGGAAAGGCCAATCGAAATACGTTCATAGGCAGCGAACAGCAGCAGCCAGTTCACCACTAATGCTACCCCGCCGAGAATAGCCAGCAGCAGAGAGGTGCGGGTGAGGGGACTAAAGGGTTTTTGGCTCATCCGAATGAAAATGAACAGTGCGATTGCGCCGATCAGACAGCGCCAGAAAACCACTTCTGACACTGGCAGTCCGGAGAGTAAAACAAACGCGCCAATCGAGCCGGAAATTAACATCGCCAGGCTCATTTGCCAGACGCCTTTATGTAAGTCACGCATCATTCACCTCCTGGTTGATGACGCTATTGTCGAAAATTGCTGTCGGGTTTTACAGGGTTCAGATAAGGTTAAATACGCGAATGGCTTTTTAAAATTAGGTGAAAACGATGGAATACCTTCTCGATGATATTGATCGGCAAATTTTGGCTTGTCTGGTCGAGGATGCGCGTATGTCGCTGAAGGTGCTCAGCGGCCGTATCGGTCTGACCTCGCCCAGCACGGCAGAACGCCTGAAAAGGCTGGAAGAGCGTGGAGTGATTCAGGGTTACGGTGCGCGGGTCAATCTGGCGGCGTTAGGTTATACGCTGCAGGCGCTGGTGCGGGTTCGCCCGTTGCCTGGACTGTTACATAAAGTGGACAAATACATCCAGGCGATGCCGGAGTGCATTGAAAGCGACAAAGTGACCGGTGAAGACTGTTTTGTCATCCGGCTGGTGGTGCGGTCAATTGAGCAACTGGATGTGTTGCTGGACGGGCTGGCGGAGCATGCCCAGTGTAATACGTCGATTGTGAAGAGCTCACCGGTGAAGCGACGCTTGCCGCCGATGTAAACGTCTGTCGCCGGGTGGCGGCTACGCCTTACCCGGCCTACGAAAGTGTGCTCGGTTAGGTTCTATTATGATTTTTTGGAATTGATGGTGGTGGGGGAAGGATTACTCGGCGCGTTGCGCCCTGCGGCATGGAAGTAATGGTGGTGGGGGAAGGATTCGAACCTTCGAAGTCGATGACGGCAGATTTACAGTCTGCTCCCTTTGGCCGCTCGGGAACCCCACCAGGGGTAATTCAAATTTTGAGGTCGTACTGAGAGATGGTGGTGGGGGAAGGATTCGAACCTTCGAAGTCGATGACGGCAGATTTACAGT
>NZ_JACASJ010000047.1:30829-36533 GCF_013391025.1 Enterobacter sp. SECR19-1250
TCTGCTCCCTTTGGCCGCTCGGGAACCCCACCACGGGGTAATGCTTGTACTGGCCTGCTTCCTGCTGGAAGCGGGGCGCATCATATCAAATGACACGTCCCTGTAAAGCGTTACCACAAGAAAAATAAACTAGTTGCCTGATTTTTACCCGCAAAGCTGTAAAGCTAACCAATTCATTTCACTGTCGATTAAAGAATGATCGTTCTGTTACCGTAAACGAATACGCGCTGCGCCAGCACCTGATAGAGTGCGCGGCTCAGAACGTTCTTCTCAACATCGCGCCCGGCACGCATCATGTCTTCCGCCGTGTAGGTGTGATCCACATGAATCACGTCCTGCATGATGATTGGGCCTTCATCCAGATTGTCATTCACGTAATGCGCCGTTGCGCCGATGATCTTCACGCCGCGTTCATAGGCTTGATGGTAGGGGCGTGCGCCAATAAAGGCGGGCAGGAAGGAGTGGTGAATGTTGATAATTTTGTTCGGGAAACGCGCCACGAAGGAGGGTGTCAGCACGCGCATGTATTTCGCCAGGACAACGTAGTCCGGGTTGTGCGCTTCAATAGCCTCTGCCATCAGGTTGTCGTGCTCTTCACGCGTATGGCCTTCATGGCTCACCAGCTCGAACGGAATATCAAAACGCTCTACCAGCGTACGCAGCGTCTCGTGGTTACCGATAACGGCGGCGATTTCGACATCCAGACCGCCGTAGTTTGCTTTCATCAGCAAATCGCCCAGGCAGTGGGCTTCTTTGGTCACCAGAATCACGATGCGACGACGGCCTGCTGGTGTCAGCTCGCGTACGGAACCTTCCGGCAGCGCGCTGTCCAGATCGGCAAGCAGAGTGGTGTCGTTGAAAATACCTTCCAGTTCGGTACGCATGAAGAAACGACCGGTACGGTGGTCAACGAATTCGTTGTTCTGCACGATATTCAATTCATGTTTGTAACAGATGTTGGTAATTCGTGCGATCAGCCCTTTTTGATCGGGACAGATGGTGCGCAGAACTTTACGTTGTAGTGATTGCATCGCCGGGAAATCCTGTTTGAGTATTTGCGAAGTCTCGGTTGTCGGGCGTTACTGCCCGCAACACTTTTTAAATTTTTTACCAGAACCACAAGGGCAGGGATCGTTACGACCAAACTGCGGGCGCGTTCCGTCAATATAATACCATTGCCCGCTTTCCTTTAAGAACCGGGAACGCTCGATAATGGCACCCGGTTTATTGTGTTCAGTAAACCGGGCAACAAAGCTGACGTAACCTTCATTTTCGTGACTACCGGGTGCAGATTCATAAACGGTAAGACCGAGCCACTGGGTATTGGCGAACCCGGCTTCGATCTCCTGTTTGAAACTGGCGGCCTGGCATGAGGGGTGCCAGGTTTTAATCAGGTAGTCTGCGTCTTTGATCACAAAAGCGGTATACCGTGAACGCATAAGGTGTGATGGGTCTGGTGCAACCTGATCGCCAGAAAGATATCGCTGGCAACATAGGCTATACTCCAGAGCGCTACCACAGGGGCAGAGTTGAGACACGATTCTCTTCCTGGAACAAAAAATTAAGGGCGTAAAACGCTTCGGGTAGCACCATGTTAACTGAGCTGTTGCGTTGACGCTATGTCGGGAATCCAGGGGAAGTAAAACAGGGCTAATGAGAAAGGTTAAAATTGGACTGGCGCTGGGCTCAGGTGCAGCCCGCGGATGGTCACACATCGGCGTGATAAATGCCTTAAACCAGATGGGCGTCGATGTCGATATTGTTGCAGGATGTTCGATTGGATCGCTGGTAGGTTCCGCCTATGCGTGCGGCAAATTGCCTGAACTTGAAGCGTGGGTGCGATCCTTCAGTTACTGGGACGTGCTGCGCCTGATGGACCTTTCGTGGCAGCGCGGTGGGTTGCTTCGCGGTGAACGCGTCTTTAACCAGTTCCGTCAGATTATGCCTCTTCAGGACTTCAGCGATTGTCAGCTGCCATTTGGTGCCGTGGCGACGAATCTCAGTACGGGACGTGAGCTGTGGCTGACCGAAGGGGACATCCACCTTGCCGTTCGCGCCTCCTGCAGTATGCCGGGCCTTATGGCTCCTGTCCCGCATAATGGGTACTGGCTTGTTGATGGCGGTGTCGTTAACCCCGTGCCAATCTCTTTGACGCGCGCAATGGGGGCTGACATCGTGATCGCGGTCGATTTACAACACGACGCTCACCTGATGCAGCAAGACCTCATGCCGGTCAATTTGCAAAGCGAAGATGCCGAGGCGGAAAAACTGGCCTGGCATGAGCGCTTACGCGGGCGAATTGGTCGGATAGCCGCGCGCCGCTCGGTCGCTGCACCCACGGCAATGGAGATTATGACCACCTCAATCCAGGTGCTGGAAAACCGCCTGAAACGTAACCGTATGGCGGGCGACCCACCGGATATTCTGATTCAACCCTATTGTCCACAAATCTCTACCCTTGATTTCCATCGGGCTGAGGCCGCCATCGCAGCGGGCTCTTTAGCCGTCGAAAAGAAAATGGACGAATTATTGCCATTTGTGCGAACCGCACGTTGAGCACCTTTTTTTGACTACTTCAGCAAAATCTGACAGGCGATAGTGCCGATAGCATGCCACTATTTAGTAACTGTCAGCCAGGGGAGGAACCATGACGCAGCCATTGGCCGGAAAACACATTTTGATTGTTGAAGACGAGCCCGTTTTCCGATCGCTACTGGATTCGTGGTTATCCTCGCTGGGGGCAACCACTGCCCTGGCTGAAGATGGTGTTGATGCCCTGGAAAAAATGGTCAGTATCACGCCCGATCTGATGATCTGTGATATCGCAATGCCGCGGATGAATGGCCTGAAGTTGGTTGAACATCTGCGTAATGAGGGCAACCAGACGCCCATACTGGTGATCTCCGCGACGGAAAATATGGCGGATATTGCCAAAGCATTACGTCTGGGGGTGCAGGATATTCTGCTGAAACCAGTAAAAGATCTGAACCGTTTGCGTGAAACGGTATTGGCCTGCCTTTATCCGAATATGTTTAATTCCCGTGTCGAGGAAGAAGAGCGCCTTTTCCAGGACTGGGATGCTTTAGTCAGTAATCCGCCTGCCGCGGCCAAGCTATTGCAGGAACTTCAGCCGCCGGTACAACAGACCTTTTCACACTGTCGAATAAATTATCGCCAGCTTGTAGCCGCGGATCAGCCCGGTCTGGTGCTGGATATTGCGCCATTATCGGATTCCGATCTTGCGTTTTATTCCCTGGATGTTACCCGTGCAGGGGATAATGGTGTATTAGCAGCGTTATTACTTCGTGCGCTATTTAACGGGCTGTTGCAGGAACAGTTATCGCATCAGGGGCAACGACTTCCGGAGTTAGGCAGTTTACTTAAACAGGTTAACCAGCTTTTTCGCCAGGCCAATTTACCAGGACAATTTCCATTGCTGGTTGGCTATTACCATAGTGGATTGAAAAATCTTATCCTCGTTTCAGCGGGTCTGAACGCCTCTCTGAATACCGGGGAACATCATATTCAGGTTAGCAACGGTGTGCCGCTGGGGACATTGGGTACGGCTTATCTTAATCAAATTAGCCATCGCTGTTCTTCCTGGCAGTGCCAAATTTGGGGTGCCGGCGGACGGTTGCGGTTAATGTTGTCCACGGAATAAGCAGTTGGATCTTAATTTTAAGATTGCCTTACCTGTGTTTTGTGGGGAGTGCTACTATCGCTGCCCAGATTCATGCGTATTTATCCTAATTGATCGGCAACGCGTTCTTTTCAGACCCGGACTGTGTGATGAGGCTGATATACTCAACGCGTTATTTAATGCATAAAAGTTCAAAACTTGAACAGCTCAGGAGAATTTGAATGGCTGCCCTAAATTCGAAAGTCAGAAAGGCCGTCATCCCGGTAGCGGGATTGGGGACCAGGATGTTACCAGCAACTAAGGCAATTCCTAAAGAGATGTTGCCACTGGTTGATAAGCCATTAATTCAGTATGTCGTAAACGAATGTATCGCGGCTGGCATCACTGAAATTGTGCTGGTTACACATTCATCTAAAAACTCTATCGAAAACCATTTCGATACCAGTTTCGAACTCGAAGCCATGCTGGAAAAACGCGTTAAGCGTCAGCTGTTAGAAGAAGTTCAGTCTATTTGCCCTCCGCACGTTACCATTATGCAGGTGCGTCAGGGGCTGGCGAAAGGTCTGGGCCACGCGGTACTTTGTGCATATCCTGTTGTGGGTAATGAACCTGTTGCGGTCATTCTGCCAGACGTCATTCTGGACGAATATGAATCCGATCTCTCTCAGGATAACCTTGCTGAGATGATCAAGCGCTTTGACGAAACGGGCAGCAGCCAGATTATGGTTGAACCTGTTGAAGACGTGACGGCTTACGGTGTTGTTGACTGTAAAGGCGTTAATCTTGAACCCGGTGAAAGCGTGCCAATGGTAGGCGTCGTAGAGAAGCCTAAAGCCGACGTAGCGCCGTCTAATCTGGCGGTAGTAGGTCGCTATGTCCTGAGTGCTGAAATCTGGCCACTGCTGGCGAAAACGCCTCCAGGAGCAGGAGATGAGATCCAGCTGACCGATGCCATCGATATGCTGATCGAGAAAGAGACCGTTGAAGCCTACCATATGAAAGGTAAGAGCCATGACTGCGGTAATAAACTCGGTTATATGCAGGCGTTCGTAGAATATGGCATCCGCCACAACTCACTGGGTGAAGAATTTAAAGCCTGGCTGAAAGAGAGCGTGGGTATTAAAAAATAACCCCGGCTGCAAATGATCAAGACCGGTGAGGCGATGCCCACCGGTTTTTTTATGCCCATAACTCAGGGTAACCACGCCGGTCTGTAAGGAACGCTAAATAGTACGATGTCCCAATATGACGGTATGTAAGGGGATGTTTGCAGGAATTGAGGATAAAAAAAATCCCGCATTAAGCGGGATTTTTCTGAATACGTTAGGATTAATCCTTGATCAGGAAGTCGTCCAGCTGTTTACCTTGCTCATCCATGGCTTTTTTGATAACAGCAGGTGTACGACCCTGGCCAGTCCAGGTTTTAGTTTCGCCGTTCTCGTCTACATAGCTATATTTAGCAGGACGAGCAGCGCGTTTTGCTTTAGTACCGGTCTTCGCTGCAGCCATGCTGTTCAGCAATTCATTTGGATCGATACCATCAGCAATCAGCATTTCACGATATTGCTGCAGTTTACGCGTACGCTCTTCGATTTCAGCAGCAGCAGCGCTTTCTTCTTCGCGACGTTCATTAACTACAACTTCTAATTTTTCCAGCATTTCTTCAAGCGTTTCCAGGGTGCATTCTCTTGCCTGCGCACGAAGAGTACGGATGTTGTTCAGAATTTTAAGTGCTTCGCTCATTGTAGTAATCTCAAACTTATAATGGGGGGTGGTTTGTTGTCCTAATAATAGAGCGATAAATTCAGTTGTGCAATAGGTGGGAATGTAAGGAATTCAAAAAATACGGAATAATGGGCGCTATTATTAATTACGCTAACTTAAATTTCATACCCACACAGGCTCGCTTGTTATCACGCTTACCTGCTTAACACGTTCGGTTGCATCTTTTTTTTGTGACATTTACCGCAGGAATTATAGTTGCGGCGGATAAATATCAGCCTTTTGTATTAGGGAAGGTGCGAATAAGCAGGTCATTTCTTCCCAAGCTGACTCGCTGATTAA